>CATJJD010000214.1 GCA_949740385.1 uncultured Lachnospiraceae bacterium | reverse complement strand
CCCGGCGGGGCTTGCGGCGGCTGTCGCGGCGCGAGACAACGGGGGGGAGCGCATTTTAATCATTGAGAGGGATAAGGAGCTGGGGGGCATT
Source organism: uncultured Lachnospiraceae bacterium (assembly GCA_949740385.1). Classification (GTDB taxonomy): domain Bacteria; phylum Bacillota; class Clostridia; order Lachnospirales; family Lachnospiraceae; genus Roseburia. The sequence goes on along the minus strand of CATJJD010000214.1, from coordinate 24,700 downwards.
TTAAACCAGTGCATCCACAACGGCTTCGGGCTTCATACCTTTCAGGAGGAGCTAACGGGGCCGGAGTACGCGGCGCGCTTTGTGGAGCAGGTGCATAAGCGGGGGATCGAATATAAGCTGAACACCATGGTGATGGAAATCGGGGCGGACAAAAAAATAACCGCGATGAACAGCACGGACGGCATGTTTTTTATTCAGGCGAAGGCTGTGATACTTGCCATGGGCTGCAGAGAGCGCAGCAGAGGGGCGCTCAACATTCCGGGCTTCCGCCCTGCGGGCATCTACTCCGCCGGCACGGCCCAGCGGCTTGTCAATATGGAAGGCTATATGCCGGGAAAGCGGGGTGTCATTTTAGGCTCCGGCGACATCGGGCTTATTATGGCGCGGCGCATGACGCTGGAGGGGGCGAAGGTTCTGGCGGTGGCGGAGCTTATGCCATTTTCCGGCGGTCTGAAGCGAAATATTGTGCAGTGTCTGGACGATTACGACATTCCGCTGCTGTTAAGCCACACGGTTGTGGACATTGAGGGGAGGGAGCGGGTTGCGGCGGTGACGATTGCAGAGGTCGGAGCCGACCGAAAACCGATTCCGGGAACCGAGATCCGCTATGAGTGCGACACGCTGCTCCTGTCCTGCGGTCTTTTGCCGGAGAATGAGCTGAGCCGCGGCGCGGGAGTCCTGCTCTCGCCGGTCACATCGGGGCCGGTTGGGGGGGATAATCTGGAGACGAACGTCGACGGTATTTTCGCCTGCGGAAATGTGCTGCATGTGCATGATCTGGTGGACTATGTTTCCCAGGAGGCGGCTGCGGCGGGGCGGCATGCGGCCGATTACATTAAGAGGGACGGAGCCGGGGATGAAAACGCGAAAATTGTGGAGATTGTCCCGGAGGGCGGCGTGCGATATGTTGTTCCGGCGTATGTCCGGACGGAGGAGATGGACGACGCGCTGACCGTGCGCTTCCGGGTGGGAGAGGTGTTTCGGAACTGCCGGATCGCGACTTATTTTGACGATGTGTGCGTCGGCAGGCGAAGCCGCCCGGTGATGGCGCCGGGGGAGATGGAGCAGATCGTTCTGGATAAGAAAAAGCTGGCGGAGTACCCGCTGCTTGAACGCATCCGTATTGCGGTTGAGAATGCATAGACGGGAAATAGATCGGTGAGAAAGGATGTGCCGCAGGCTCTGGTACGGTGTCTGCGGCCGGGTATCAGAGATGGAAAAAAAACTGACATGTATCGGCTGTCCGCTTGGCTGCAGCCTGACGGTTACGATGGACGGCATGGGGGAGGGCGTTGCGGCGGTTTCGGGAAATACCTGCCCGAAGGGGGAGGCGTATGCCAGAAAAGAGATGACGAATCCCACGCGGATTGTGACTTCTGCGGTTCGTGTGGAAAACGGCTGCGCGCCGATGGTTTCCTGCAAGACGAAGGCGGATATTCCGAAGGGCAGAATTTTTGATGTGACCGCTGCCCTTGCCGGTCTGCGGGTGGCGGCTCCGGTGCACATCGGGGATGTGATTCTTCCGGATGCGGCGGGAACCGGCGTTGACATTGTTGCGACGAAAAATGTGGAGGCGGCCGTGTAGGCAGCCTTTACAGAAACCAGACGTCGGGGGATGTGGAGGAGACGCAGATAACGCCGGCGTTCAACAGGTCTACAATGTCTTCCCGGTCGCTGACAAGCCCACCGGCGATGACGGGGGCAAAGGAGAGGCGGCAGATTTTTGACACGACCTTCGGCATGAGGGCCGGCAGCACCTCGATGAGGTCCGGGCGCACCGTCTTGAGCTGGCGTTCGATGTTTTCGAAGGCCATGGAGTCGATGATAAAAAAGCGCAGTACGGCGTAGAGCGACAGCTCTCTGGCACGTTTGATGAGTGCGGGCTTTGTGGTGATGATGCCGTCGGCTTTCGTATATTTTCGGATAAAATCCACCGCGATTTCCCGTGAGCTCAGGCCGGCGATCAGGTCAATATGCACCAGCGCAAGCTTTCCCGTGGCCTTGACGGCGTCCACGATGTCGGGGATGCTGCAGATGTCACCGTACAGAATGAACACAACCTGGCTGTCGCATTCTCTGCATCTGGCAAGGCCGGCTTCGTCCTTGATTGCGGCGATGACCGGCGAGTTTTCGAGCGCTTCTCTAAATTCTTTTTTCATATCGGTTTCCGTTCTTTTTGCTGTGATGGATATGGAAATGCGGCTATAACCAGGGCGGTCATTGTCGCTGCCGGTACCGGTTATCCGGCGACCGGCCTGAATGCCTGCAAATTCCCGGGCGGTTTCCCGGACTGAAGCGTCCGCCTTATCGTATGCTTCAGCCGACGCTTCAATGTTTCCCTCGCGAATGCCCCGCGCTTACTGTGCGGCCGCATCTCTTCCATTGTAAGGCATATATTTATCTTCTTCGTCCCTTCCGGATAAAAAGCAGCGTCTGAAACCAATAATGGTTCTAAAAAGCTTCGGATAAAAAATACAGCGGCAGATGCCGCTGTATCTCTGTTTCCGGTCTGTGGCAGACCGGCCGGAGGATCACTCCTTCGCCGCCTGCAGCTGCTTTGTGGCTGCCTCTACGAATCCGCGGAACAGCGGGTGCGGCCGGTTCGGCCGGGACTTTATCTCCGGGTGCGCCTGGGTGGCGATATACCACGGGTGATCCGGTATCTCGATCATCTCTACGATCCGTCCGTACGGAGAGAGACCGCAGAGCTTCATGCCATTTTGCGTGAGGGCGGTGCGGAAATCGTTGTTCACCTCGTAGCGGTGGCGGTGGCGCTCCGCGATCTCCTCGCTGCCGTACACCCGGTAAGCCAGAGAGGTACTGTCGAGAATACACGGGTAGGAGCCAAGCCGCAGCGTGCCGCCGATGTCCTCCACTCCGTCCTGGTCCGGCATCAGCGCAATAACCGGATGGGTGGTGGCAGGGTCCAGCTCGATGCTGTGGGCGTCGTTGTAGCCGCATACATGTCTCGCGTACTCAATGATGGCCACCTGCATGCCGAGACAGAGCCCCAGGTAGGGGATTTTGTGCTCGCGGGCATACTGCGCAGCCAGAATTTTTCCCTCGACGCCCCGCACGCCGAAGCCGCCGGGAACGACAATGCCGTTGACGCCATGCATGGTTTCGTCGATGTTGCCGGCGGTAAGATCCTCCGAGTCAATCCAGCGGATGTCCACGGTGGCGTGCTGCGGGATGCCGCCGTGCTTTAAGGCCTCGACAACGGAGATGTAGGCATCATGCAGCGCAGTGTATTTGCCGACCAGCGCGATGCACACCTCCTTGTCCGGGTGCCGCAGGTCGTCCACCATCTGCCGCCAGTCCGACAGATCCGGCTCGGGACAGTCCAGATGCAGGCACTCACATGCCACCTTCGCCAGATTTTCCCGCTCCATCGCAAGGGGCGCCTCGTAGAGGTACTCCACGTCCAGGTTCTGCAGAACGTGTGAGTTCGGCACATTGCAGAAGAGGGCGATCTTGTCCTTGATGGCCTGGTCCAGCGGGTGCTCGGAGCGGCAGACAATAATGTCCGGCTGAATACCCATGCCCTGCAGCTCCTTGACGCTGGCCTGCGTCGGCTTCGTCTTGAGCTCTCCGGAGGCCTTAATGTACGGGATCAGGGTGACGTGGCAGAGTATCGCATTGTCGTGCCCGACCTCGTGCTGGAACTGGCGGATCGCCTCAAGGAAAGGCTGGCTCTCGATGTCTCCCACCGTTCCGCCCACTTCTATGATCGCTATATGCATATCTTTGGAGGTGAAGTTGCGGTAAAAGCGGCTTTTGATCTCGTTGGTAATGTGGGGGATAACCTGTACGGTTCCGCCGCCGTAGTCGCCGCGCCGCTCTTTCTGGAGAACGGACCAGTATACCTTGCCGGTGGTCACGTTGGAGTTCTTGGTCAGACTCTCGTCGATGAAGCGCTCATAGTGGCCCAGATCCAGATCCGTCTCGGCTCCGTCGTCCGTCACGAACACCTCACCGTGCTGAATCGGGTTCATTGTGCCCGGATCAATATTGATATAGGGGTCAAACTTCTGCATGGTGACCTGAAAGCCTCTTGCCTTCAGCAGACGTCCCAGGGATGCGGCAGTGATGCCCTTTCCAAGCCCGGAAACAACGCCGCCGGTAACAAAGACATATTTAACTGGCATAATTTTCCTCCTGTGAGATGCATTTTCAGATGGTTTGTCGAATGATATAACCATGATATTATACCGCTTGCACCGGAAATATTCCATACTTTTTTAGAAAAACTTTAGAAAGAAAAAGAAAAGTTCACGAACAAGCAGTTGATTTCACGGCAGTTTTTACATATAATAAGACTGTCAGCATTTTGACAGGGATTATATTTCACGATACATATCTGCTTAATTTATGGAGGATATATGGATAATACGCCGAACGAATACAACAATGGAAACAGGGGCGGGGGAGACAACAATAAGAAAAACCGCAACGGCCAGATGATCTTAAGCTTTATTATGGTAACGCTTGTGGCACTGTTTTTTGTCTCCTTTATTGCGAGCCGGTTTTCCCAGATGAGCTCGAAGGAGACGACCTACACGGAATTTCTGCAGCAGCTTGAAGCGCAGAACGTAGAGACGGTGGAGTTTGGCTCCTACGAGATCGACTACACTCTTGTGAAGGATGAAGCCCAGTACCCGATCACCTACTACACAGGCTATGTGAACGACCCGGAGCTTGTGACCTCCTTAAAGACGGCGAAGACGTCGGAGGGAAAGCCGGTGGAGATGACGGCCGCGGTGCCGGACAACACGTCTACCTGGCTTTTGAATATTTTAAGCTTCGTCATTCCGTTTGTGTTCATCTGGATTCTGTTCGCCTTTCTCATGCGGCGCATGGGCGGAGGAGCCATGGGCGTCGGCAAGACCACGGCGAAGGTGTACGTGGAGAAGAGCACCGGCGTCACCTTCAGGGATGTGGCGGGACAGGACGAGGCGAAGGAATCGCTGCAGGAGGTGGTGGATTTCCTGCACAACCCGAAGAAGTACCGGGACATCGGCGCGAAGCTGCCGAAGGGAGCACTTCTTGTGGGTCCTCCGGGAACCGGAAAGACGCTCCTTGCCAAGGCCGTGGCGGGAGAGGCCAACGTGCCGTTCTTCTCACTGGCGGGCTCGGACTTTGTGGAGATGTTCGTCGGCGTGGGCGCGTCCCGGGTGAGGGATCTGTTCAAGGAGGCCCAGAAGATGGCGCCGTGTATTATATTTATCGACGAGATTGACGCCATCGGAAAGAGCCGGGACAGCCGCTACGGCGGCGGCAACGATGAAAGAGAGCAGACGCTGAATCAGCTCCTCGCGGAGATGGACGGCTTTGACCCGTCAAAGGGCATACTGATTCTTGCGGCCACCAACCGCCCGGAGGTTCTGGACAAGGCGCTGCTTCGGCCGGGGCGTTTTGACCGGCGCATTATCGTGGACAAGCCGGATCTGAAGGGACGTCTCGAGACGTTAAAGGTGCACTCGAAGGACGTGCACATGGACGAGACGGTGGATCTGGACGCACTGGCGCTGGCAACGGCGGGGCTTGTGGGCTCAGACCTTGCCAACATGATCAACGAGGCTGCCATCAACGCGGTCAAGAACAGCCGCAAGTTCGTCAACCAGGCGGACCTGTTTGAGGCCTTCGAGCTTGTGGCAGTTGGCGGCAAGGAGAAGAAGGACCGGGTGATGAGCGAGAGGGAGCGCCGGATCGTATCCTACCACGAGGTGGGACACGCCCTTGTGTCCGCGCTGCAGAAAAACACGGAGCCGGTGCAGAAGATTACCATCGGTCCGCGGACAATGGGTGCGCTGGGCTACACACTGCAGACGCCGGAGGAGGAGAAGTACCTGGAGACGAAGGACGAGCTTCTGGCGAAGATCACTACCTTTATGGCCGGGCGTGCGGCCGAGATGCTTGTGTTCCAGTCGGCCACCAGCGGGGCGGCCAACGACATTGAGCGGGCCTCCCGGATCGCGCGGGCCATGGTCACCATGTACGGCATGTCGGAGAAGTTCGGCATGATGTGCCTGGCCACGGTGGAGAATCAGTATCTGGACGGCCGCGCCGGGCTGATCTGCGGGGAGGACACCGCAGGGCAGATCGACCGGGAGGTGCTCGACATCATTAACGGCAGCTACGACAGAGCCATGGAGCTGCTGGTCACCAACCGGGAGATACTCGACCACATCAGCGACTATCTCTATGAGAAGGAGACCATCACGGGCAAGGAATTTATGGAGATTTTCCGGCGGATGAAGGGTCTGCCGGAGGAGGAAGCCACAGAGGAAAAAGAGGATTCACCAACGAACGTGTGAGGTCATTTATGTTCGACTTTGAGGAAGAGTTAAGTAAACTCCCGGATCAACCGGGAGTTTATATTATGCATGATGAGAGCGATGCGATCATTTATATCGGAAAGGCGCTGAGCCTGCGCAAGCGCGTGCGCCAGTATTTTCAGCCGAGCCATGACGAGGGGCTGAAAAAGCGCCAGATGGTGCAGCACATTGCGGCGTTTGAGTACATTGTCACGGACTCGGAGCTTGAGGCTCTTGTTCTGGAATGCAACCTGATCAAGGAGCACACGCCGAAGTACAATACGATGCTGCGGGACGACAAGACGTATCCCTACATCCGCGTGACAGTGGGGGAGGCGTTTCCCCGGGTGCTCTTTGCAAGGGAGCGAAAGAAGGATAAGTCCCGCTATTTCGGGCCCTACACAAGCGCGGGGGCGGTGAAGGACACCATTGAGCTGATCAACAGGCTCTGCCGGCTGAGAACCTGCAGCCGTGTGCTGCCGAGAGACATCGGGAAGGACAGAGCCTGCCTTAACTACCACATTCACCAGTGCAGCGCCCCGTGTCAGGGCGGTATCGGCCAGGAGGACTACCGGGTAAGAGTGGAGCGGGTACTGGAATTTCTCGGCGGAAATTGCCGGCCCGTCATGGCGGACCTGCAGGAGAAGATGCAGGAGGCCTCGGAGCGCATGGAGTTTGAGAAGGCAATGGAGTACCGGGATCTTTTGGAGAGCGTAAAGCAGATCGCCCAGAAGCAGAAGATTACCCACATGGACGGGGAGGACAAGGACATTATCGCCCTGGCAAGCGACGACACGGACGCGGTGGTGCAGGTGTTCTTTATCCGCTGCGGCAAGCTGATCGGACGGGACCACTTTCATGTGAGGGTGGGAACCGAGGAGGATACCGGCGACATTCTGACGGAGTTTGTCAAGCAGTTCTATTCCGGCACGCCCTTTATCCCGCGCCAGATTGTGCTGCAGGAGAAAATCAGGGACATTGAGGTTCTGGAGGAGTGGCTCTCGAAAAAGCGGGGCCACCGGGTGGCCATCCACGTCCCGCAGAAGGGCATGAAGGAGAAGCTTGTGGAGCTGGCTGCCCGAAACGCACAGCTTGTTCTGGGGCAGGACAAGGAGAGGATCAAAAGAGAGGAGGGGCGCACCATCGGAGCGGTCCGGGAGCTGGAGCGGCTTTTGGGTATGGCGGAATTAAACCGGATGGAGGCATTCGACATATCGAATATCAACGGCTTTGAGACGGTGGGCTCCATGATTGTCTACGAAAAGGGAAGACCGAAGCGGAGCGATTACCGCAAGTTTAAGCTTAAGACCGTCAGCGGTCCCGACGATTACGCCTCCATGCGCGAGGTGCTCACAAGGCGCTTCGTGCACGGCTTAAAGGAGCGGGACGAGCTGCGGGAGAAAGGGACGGAGGACGCCTTCGGCAGTTTTACCCGCTTTCCGGACATTATTATGATGGACGGAGGCCGCGGGCAGGTGAACGTGTGCTTAAAGGTGCTTGAGGAGCTTGGGCTTTCGATTCCGGTCTGCGGCATGGTCAAGGATGACTTCCACCGGACGAGGGGGCTGTATTTTAATAATGAAGAGATACCGATCGACCGTCACGGAGAAGGCTTTAAGCTGATTACCCGCATACAGGACGAGGCTCACCGCTTTGCCATCGAGTACCACCGGTCGCTGCGCTCAAAGGAGCAGGTGCACTCGGTTCTCGACGACATCGCGGGCATCGGCCCGGCCAGGCGAAAGGCACTCATGCGGCGCTACCAGTCCATCGACGGCATACGGGCGGCAACCGTGGAGGATCTGGCACAGACCGAGTCCATGAACCGGCGGGCCGCGGAGAAGGTGTACGAATATCTGCATAAACCGGATTGAGATATGCGAAGAATCGTGGTACAATCAGTTTTAGTCGGAGTAAAGGGGGTATATTATGTTACACAGTTTTGTGACGGTTGGGAAGCTGGCGGAGCTTTTGGATCTGAAATGCTTTACCGGCGGAGTGAACCTGAAGCGGCGGAAAGTGACGCTGCGGGACGTGAACCGGCCGGCGCTGCAGCTTTCCGGATATTTTAAGCATTTTGAGAAGTCCCGCGTTCAGATTATCGGGAATGTGGAGTACACGTATATACAGCAGATGAGTGAGGATGAGAAGCGGGTGCGCTTTGAGGCGCTGCTGCAGTTTGACATTCCCTGCGTGATCTTCTGCAGAAATCTGGAGCCGGGGCCGATTCTTCTGGAGCTGGCGGAAAAGCACGGCGTGCCGGTGCTTGGGACCGGGCGCTCCACGTCCGAGTTTATGGCGGAGCTGATCAGCGAGCTGGGTGAGCAGCTTGCACCGAGCGTTACGATCCACGGCGTTCTGGTGGACGTCTACGGCGAGGGGCTGATGATTACCGGGGACAGCGGAATCGGAAAGAGCGAGGCCGCCCTTGAGCTGATCCGCAGAGGACACCGTCTTGTGACGGACGACGTGGTGGAGATCCGAAAGATCAACGAGCACACGCTGATCGGCTCGTCGCCGGATGTGACCCGGCATTTTATTGAGCTGCGGGGCATCGGTATCATAGATGTCAAGGCGCTCTACGGCGTGGAGTGCGTCAAGGAGAAGCAGAACATCGACCTGGTCATCAAGCTGGAGGACTGGAAGAAGGACGCGGACTACGACCGGCTGGGGCTGGAGGAGGAGTACATCGAGTATCTGGGCAACAAGGTTGTCTGCCACTCGCTGCCGATCCGTCCGGGGCGAAATCTTGCAGTGATCTGCGAGACCGCGGCCGTCAACCACCGGCAGAAGAAGATGGGCTACAACGCGGCGCAGGAGCTGTACCGCAGAGTGCAGGAGAACATGACAAGGCCGAGGGACGAGGACGAAGAGTAAGTAAATATCAGAAAGGAGACAGCAGTTATTATGGAGAGAAAAAATGCGTGGGAGAAATACCCGGAGGGAGAAAAGAGAGACGAGGTGTTCCGGTTTGCGGAGGACTACCGCAGATTTTTAAGCGACTGCAAGACCGAGAGGGAGTGCACGGATGCGCTTTACGGACAGGCTGCCGCTGCGGGGTACCGGGATCTGGACGAGCTGATTGCGGCGGGGACGGCAGTAAAGGCCGGCGATAAGATCGTGGCCCGCAATATGGGAAAAGCCCTTGCGATGTTTATCGTCGGAAAGAAGAGCATCGAGGAGGGCATGAATATTCTCGGCGCACATATCGACTCTCCGCGTCTGGACTTAAAGCAGGTTCCCCTTTACGAGGACACGGAGCTTGCGATGCTGGATACCCACTACTACGGCGGCGTCAAGAAATACCAGTGGGTGGCGCTCCCTCTGGCGCTCCACGGTGTGATCTGCAAAAAGGACGGCACCACGGTGACGGTGAATGTGGGCGATAAGCCGGGGGACCCGGTGTTTGGCGTGAGCGATCTGCTGATCCATCTGTCCGCGGATCAGCTGGAGAAAAAGGCGGCCAAGGTAATCGAGGGGGAGAATCTGGATCTTCTGATCGGCTCCATTCCTGCGCAGGAGGACGGCGATGAGGATAAGAAGGATAAGAAGGACCGGGTGAAGGCAAATATTCTCGATATTCTGGCGAAAGAGTACGGTATGGATGAGGAGGATTTCCTCTCCGCGGAGATCGAGGTTGTTCCGGCCGGTGAGGCGAAGGACTACGGCTTTGACCGCAGCATGATTATGGGATACGGCCACGACGACCGTGTGTGCGCGTATCCGTCCTTTATGGCGATGCTTGAAACGGATGCGCCGGAGTACACAAGTGTCTGCCTGCTTGTGGACAAGGAGGAGATCGGAAGCGTCGGCGCCACCGGCATGCACTCCCGCTTTTTCGAAAACTGTGTGGCGGAGGTGTTAAATCTGACCGGATCGTACAGTGAGCTTGCGCTGCGCCGGGCCATGAAGAACTCGAAGGTGCTCTCCTCGGATGTGTCTGCGGCCTTTGACCCGAATTTCCCTTCGGTTATGGAGAAGCGAAACGCCGCGTACTTCGGAAACGGCCTGGTGTTCAACAAGTACACGGGCTCCAGAGGAAAGTCCGGCTCCAACGACGCAAATGCCGAGTATATGGCGAAGCTGCGCCGGATTCTTGAGGAGGACGGTGTGGCATTCCAGACGTCGGAGCTTGGCAAGGTGGACCAGGGCGGCGGCGGAACCATCGCCTACAGTCTGGCAAACTACGGGATGAATGTCATCGACAGCGGCGTAGCGGTGCTCAACATGCACGCGCCGTGGGAGATTATCAGCAAGGTGGATCTGTACGAGGCGTACAGAGGCTACATCGCATTTCTGCGGGAGGCGTAAAGCGGCATAAATGCGGTGCTTGCGGAATAGGAATAGAGTATGAGACAGTTTATTGACAGAGTCAGAGCACAGCTTCCGGAACTCTTTCTCCTTGAAAACGAGCCGATGAGCAGGCACACCACCTTCGGCATCGGCGGGCCGGCGGACTGGTTTGCATCCCCGCGCAGGGATGAGCTTGCGCCGCTTTTCGCCCTTGCGAAGGCCGCTGCGGTTTCCGTGACGGTGCTTGGCAACGGCAGCAACGTTCTTGTGGGCGACGGCGGAATCCGGGGGCTTGTGGTGGAGATCGGCGGGCGCATGAACGCTGTGCGCACGGAAGGAAACTGCGTCGTTGCGGAGGCGGGAGCGCTCCTGGCTTCGGCGGCGGCTGCCGCGGCCCATGTGGGGCTTGGCGGCATGGAGTTTGCGGCGGGCATTCCCGGAAGCGTCGGGGGTGCTGCGGTGATGAACGCCGGGGCCTACGGCGGAGAGATAAAGGACATTTTAAGGAGCGCCCTGGTGCTTGGGCCGGACGGCGAACAGAAGGAGCTTTCGGTCTGTGAGCTGGAGCTTGGCTACCGCAGGAGCTGCATTCCGCAGATGGGATACACGGTGCTCTCCGCTGTGTTTGCCCTTACGCCGGACAGCGAGGAACAGATCCGTCTGCGCATGAGCGAGTTAAACCGGCGCAGGAGCGAGAAGCAGCCGCTGGAATACCCGAGCGCCGGCAGCGCCTTCAAGCGCCCCGAGGGGTATTTCGCGGGGAAGCTGATTATGGACGCCGGGCTTTCCGGCTACCGGGTGGGAGGCGCGCAGGTGTCGGAAAAACACTGCGGCTTCGTGATCAACCGGGGCGGGGCTACAGCGGCGGACGTGAGGCAGCTTCTGGAGGATGTGAGAAAACGCGTGCGGGATATGTTTCAGGTGGAGCTTGAGCCGGAGGTGAAGATGCTCGGCAGCTTCTGAGTCCTTTGCAGGAGGTTTTCCGGAAACAGAGAGAACGTTAAGAGGAGGGTGTAATTTGCGATTTGTGATAGTTACGGGCATGTCCGGGGCGGGAAAGAGCACCGCGATGAAGATGATGGAGGATATGAGTTTTTTCTGTATTGACAACCTCCCAATCATGCTGCTGGATAAGCTGGTGGATTTTGCGGCGAATTTTCACACGGAGATGCAGAAGGTGGCGCTGGGAATCGACGCCCGCAGCGGCGAGGACCTGGACCGGATCAACGATATGCTGGAAATGCTCGCGCAAAAGGACATCTCCTTTGAGATACTGTTTCTCGACGCCGAGGACGGCGTGCTTGTGAAGCGCTACAAGGAGACGAGGCGCAACCATCCCCTTGCGCCGGGGGAGCGGGTGGACAAGGGCATCGAAAAGGAGAGAAAAAGGCTCGCGTACCTGAAATCCCAGGCAGACTACATCATTGACACAAGCCGGCTTCTGACGAGGGAGCTAAAGTCGGAGCTGGAGAAGATCTTTATAAGAGACGAGACCTTTAAGAACCTGATGGTCACCATTCTCTCCTTCGGCTTCAAGTACGGTATTCCGTCGGACTCGGACATTGTGATGGACGTGCGGTTTCTGCCGAACCCCTACTACGTGGAGGAGCTGCGCCCGAAGACCGGCAACGATGTGGAGATTCAGCAGTATGTGATGCAGAACGAGGACGCCGGGGTGTTTTTAGGCAAGCTGGAGTCTCTGGTGGAGTTTCTCATTCCCCGCTACATTTCGGAGGGCAAGAACCAGCTCGTCATTGCGGTGGGCTGCACCGGCGGCAAGCACCGTTCGGTCACGCTGGCCAATGAGCTGTACAGGCGGATGGGAGGCTGCAGGGATTACGGGCTTAAGATTGAGCACCGGGATATCGGAAAGGATGCGTTGAGAGGAAAGTAGCATGTCGTTTTCAGGAGAGGTAAAGGCGGAGCTTGCCCGGCAGTTCGGCAGAGGCCGGCACTGTCAGCTGGCGGAGCTTGCCGCAATGCTGGAGCTGTGCGGATGGCAGCGGGAGAAGGCCGTTTTGCTGAACACGGAGAATGTCCTTCTGGCGGAGAAATACCGAGTGCTCTTAAAGAAGGCCTTCGGCGTATTCCCGGAGGACGCAAAAGACGAGGATGTGCTTCGGATTGCCGCGGCGCTTCGGCCCGGCAGCGACGAGCAGAGCCTTCTCGTGCAGCAGACGTGCTGCAGACGGGCCTACATCCGGGGGGCCTTTATGGCGGCCGGCTCCATCAGCGACCCGTCCAGATCCTACCACTTTGAGATTGTGTGCAGGAATCGGAGACAGGCAGAGCTTCTGCGGGAGCTGATGAACGGCTTTGACGCAGACGCAAAGGTCGTGGAGCGAAAGCGCTACCGCGTGGTCTACGTGAAGGAGGGCGCGCGGATTGTGGATATGCTGAGCGTGATGGAGGCTTCCGTGTCTCTGATGAATCTGGAGAACGTGCGCATCCTGAAGGAGATGCGAAACACCGTCAACCGGAAGGTGAACTGCGAGACCGCCAACATTAACAAGACGGTGAGCGCAGCCGTAAGACAGATTGAGGATATTCGAAAGATTCAGCGAACCATCGGTTTTGAGGGGCTGCCGGAGCCGCTGCGCAATATCGCCAGGCTGCGGCTGGAATACCCGGATGCCACGCTTAAGGAGCTGGGAGAGTACCTGGTTCCTCCGGTGGGCAAGTCGGGGGTGAATCATCGCTTGCGCAGGCTGTCAATTCTTGCGGAGGATTTGTAGTTATGAGTCAGAAGCTTTTGTTTATTGTGAACCCTCACTCGGGGAAGGGTCTGATAAAAAATAACATGCTGGACATTCTGGACCTGATGGTGAGGGAAGGCTTTGAGGTGACGGTCCACACGACCCAGTGCCAGGGGGACGCCATCGGGAAAGTGGCAAAGGAGGCGGCCTGCTACGACCGCATCGTCTGCAGCGGCGGCGACGGGACGCTGGACGAGGTGATGACCGGCCTGATGGAGAGCGGCGCCAACGTGCCGGTGGGCTACATTCCTTCCGGCAGCACCAACGATTTCGCCAATTCCCTGGGCATTCCAAAAGGGATGCAGGAGGCGGCGAGAGTGGCGCTTGCAAGAGAGCCGTTCTCCTGCGACATCGGGGATTTCAACGGCGATACCTTCGTCTATGTGGCGGCCTTCGGCCTGTTTACCGAGGTGTCCTACAAAACCTCCCAGCAGCTTAAAAACATATTCGGGCATGTGGCCTATATTATGGAGGGGATGCGCTCCCTCCACGATATTCCTGCCTGCCGGATGCAGGTGGAGTATGACGGCATGGTATTTCAGGACGAATTTGTCCTCGGCATGGTGACTAACTCCGTGTCGGTGGGAGGCTTTAAGGGGATGACCGGACCGGACGTGAAGCTGGACGACGGCCTGTTTGAGGTGACGTTCATCAAGATGCCGAGAAACCCCATCGAGCTCAACGAGATTCTTGCCTGTCTTGCGAAGCGGACCGACGACTCCGGCCTGATCTATTCCTTCAAGACAAGCGAGGTGCGGATCGTGTCGAAAAGTCTGGTGGCCTGGACGCTGGACGGAGAGTTCGGCGGGCAGCATACCGACGTGATTATCCGAAATCTCAGACAGCGGGTGAACATTTTCTGTTAAAGGCCCGGTTGCTTTTCACACCAGCGCCGGTCGCTGAGCTGAAAGGCTTTACGGAATCCGGCATGGGTGTGAATTGTACCAAAGTCCGACGCAGGACTTTAATCCGTTAAAATTTTAACTTTATTTTTGCAGACAAATGTACTATAATGTAGCTGAGTATAAATTGCAATTTAAACGATGACAGGAGGATAATTTCATGTTAGTATCTGCAAAAGAAATGCTTGAGAAAGCAAAAGCGGGGCATTACGCGGTCGGCCAGTTCAACATCAACAATCTGGAGTGGACGAAGGCCGTGCTCCAGACAGCGCAGGAGTTGAATTCTCCGGTGATTTTAGGTGTGTCCGAGGGCGCGGGAAAGTACATGACCGGCTTTAAGACGGTGGCTGCCATGGTGGCTGCCATGGACGGGGAGCTGGGTATTACGGTTCCGGTTGCGCTGCATCTGGATCACGGAACATATGAAGGCTGCTACAAGTGCATTAAGGCAGGATTTACATCCATCATGTTCGACGGCTCCCACTATCCGATCGAGGAGAATATCGCAAAGACAAAGGAGCTGGTGGCCGTTGCTCACAACATGGGCATGTCCATTGAGGCAGAGGTCGGCTCCATCGGCGGCGAGGAGGACGGCGTTGTCGGCATGGGCGAGTGTGCAGATCCGGACGAGTGCAAGGCGGTTGCGGACCTTGGCGTCGACATGCTGGCGGCGGGAATCGGCAATATCCACGGCAAGTACCCGGAAAACTGGGCGGGGCTCAGCTTCGAGACGCTGGATAAGATCCAGCAGAAGACCGGCGTTATGCCGCTTGTGCTTCACGGCGGTACCGGTATCCCGGAGGAGATGATTAAGAAGGCGATTGACCTTGGCGTATCCAAGATCAACGTGAACACCGAGTGCCAGTTATCCTTTGCAGATGCTACGCGCAAATATATTGAGGCGGGCAAGGATACCGAGGGCAAGGGCTTTGACCCGCGCAAGCTTCTTGCACCGGGCGCAGAAGCGATCTCTGCTACGGTCAAAGAGAAGATGGAGCTGTTCGGCTCTGTCGGCAAGGCGTAACCGATTCGGTGAAAAAGGGCGTTCCAGGTTAACCTGGAATGCCTTTTTTGGAGGGAAAGAGAGGAAGTTGACAGAAAATGAGCGAGTTCATAAACGTAGTAGATATATTCGGGGAGAATGTATTCAACGATACCGTAATGCAGGCAAGGCTGCCGAAGAAGGTGTACAGAAAGCTGCACGAGGTGATCGAGGAGGGGCAGGAGCTTGACCTTGAGACGGCGGATGTCATCGCCCACGAGATGAAGGAGTGGGCCATCGAGAAGGGGGCCACCCACTATTCCCACTGGTTCCAGCCGCTGACCGGTGTCACTGCAGAGAAGCACGACGCCTTTATCACCGCGCCCATGAGCAGCGGAAAGGTGCTGATGAGCTTTTCCGGCAGGGAGCTGATCAAGGGAGAGCCGGATGCGTCCTCCTTCCCGTCCGGCGGGCTTCGGGCAACCTTCGAGGCCAGAGGCTACACCGCCTGGGACTGCACGTCGCCGGCCTTTGTGCGGCAGGATGCGGCAGGGGCGACGCTGTGCATCCCCACGGCCTTCTGCTCCTACACCGGGGAGGCGCTGGACCAGAAGACGCCGCTGCTGCGGTCAATGGAGGCGATCAACGATCAGTCTCTGCGGCTGCTGCGGCTCTTCGGCAACACCACCTCGAAGCGGGTGACGCCGCAGGTGGGGCCGGAGCAGGAATACTTTATCGTAGACAGGGACAAATACTTAAAGCGAAAAGATCTGATCTTTACCGGGCGCACCCTCTTTGGGGCCATGCCTCCGAAGGGGCAGGAGATGGACGACCACTATTTCGGGGCCATAAGAGAGCGGATAGCCGCCTACATGCACGACGTTAACCTGGAGCTGTGGCGGCTTGGGGTGTCTGCGAAGACCCAGCACAACGAGGTTGCGCCGGCGCAGCATGAGCTTGCCCCGATCTATGCGAAGTGCAACGTGGCGGTGGACCACAATCAGCTTATGATGGAGACGCTTAAGAAGGTTGCCGGCCGGCACGGCCTGCAGTGTCTGCTACACGAGAAGCCCTTTGCCGGCGTAAACGGCTCCGGCAAGCACAACAACTGGTCCCTGACGACAGACGACGGCATCAACCTTTTGGACCCGGGGGAGACGCCCCACGAGAACGTGCAGTTTCTTCTGGTGCTGACCTGTATCTTAAAGGCCATTGACCGGCATTCCGCCCTTATGCGGGCGTCGGCTGCAGACGTGGGCAATGACCACAGGCTCGGGGCCAACGAGGCGCCCCCTGCAATTCTGTCCGTGTATCTGGGCGACCAGCTGGGCGATGTGCTAAACCAGCTGATCCGCACCGGCGTTGCCACCCACAGCATTGAGGGGGAGATGCTGGAGACGGGGGTGAAGTCCATTCCCGATTTCATGAAGGACGCAACGGACCGAAACCGCACGTCGCCCTTCGCCTTTACCGGAAACAAGTTCGAGTTCCGCATGCTGGGCTCCCAGGATTCCGTGGCGCAGCCCAACGTGGTGCTGAACACGATTGTTGCGGAGGCCTTCGCGGAGGCCTGCGAGGTGCTGGAGCAGGCGGATGATTTTGAGCTGGCCGTCCACGACCTGATCAAGAAATACGCCGTGGACCACCAGCGGATCGTGTTTAACGGCAACGGCTACTCCGATGAGTGGAAGGAGGAGGCGAAGCGGCGGGGCCTTTTGAATATCCTGTCCATGGTGGACGCGATTCCGGCCTACATCGCTCCGGAGTCCGTCGCAGCCTTCGAGAAGTTCGGCGTGTTCACGAAAACCGAGCTGGAGTCCAGGGTGGAAATTGAGTACGAGATTTACGCAAAGACCATCAACATTGAGGCCCGGGCCATGATCAACATTGCCAGCAAGCAGATCATCCCGGCGGCAGTGCGCAGCACGGCGGAGATTGCCGATTCCTTAAGCAAGGTGAAAAATGCCTGCCAGGAAGCTGACGTCAGCGTCCAGACGGAGCTGCTGACAGAGATGTCGGCGCTTCTTGCAGAGACAAAGCGCGCTCTGGCGAAGCTGTGGGAGGCCGCGGACGGGGGAAGCGCCATGAGCGGCGGCAGAGAGCAGGCGGTTTACTACCGCGACGTGGTAAAGACGGCCATGGATGTGCTGCGCAGTCCGGTGGACCGGCTGGAGATGATCGTGGACAAGGAACTGTGGCCGATGCCGTCCTACGGCGATCTGATTTTCGAGGTCTAGCACAGGCTCTTTAGCGGAAAAAAGTCAGTTTTCCGGTTACAATTCACAGGTTTTTCCGGGAAAATAAATAATTCTTTCTATTGTCGGTATATTTTGATATAATAAGATAGACTGTATCTGTATAGAAAGTGTACATGAACAGAAATTGGCATGAAACATGTGCAGGAGGGACTGTATGAATTACGGAAAATACGCGATGAAACGCAGAGAGCAGCATCTGGATGCGAAGTCGACGAAGATTCGTAAAAAATTTGTAGTGATATTCTGGAAGCTGATTCTGGCGCTCATTTTAGTGACGGGAGCGACGGGCATCAGTGTGGGCGTCGGAATTATAAAGGGGGCGGTGGAGACTGCGCCGGAGATTGCGGAGGTTGACGTTATCCCCACCGGCTACTCCACCTCGGTGCTGGCGGCCGACGGCACCGAGATCGCGACACTTGTGGCGGAGGGGGCCAACCGGCAGTACGCCACTATTGACGAGATACCGAAGCATCTGCAGGAAGCCTTTGTGGCCATTGAGGACGAGCGCTTCTACGAGCACAACGGCATTGACTTAAAGTCCATCGTCCGCGCCTTTATCTCCGGCGTGAAAAACGGCTTTCATTTCGACCAGGGAGGCAGTACCATCACCCAGCAGCTCATCAAGAACAATGTGCTGACGGAGCAGTGGTCGAAGGAGCTTTCGGAGGAGAACAGCTTTCTCGAGAAGCTGCAGCGGAAGTTCCAGGAGCAGTATATCGCCATCGAGCTGGAGAAGAAGGTGAACAACAAGGACTGGATTCTGGAAAACTACATGAACAGCATCAACCTGGGCAGCAATGCGCTGGGCGTGCAGTCGGCGGCCCAGCGCTATTTCGGCAAGGATGTGTCGGAGCTCACCCTCTCGGAGTCCGCGGTCATAGCGGGCATCACAAAGAACCCTTACGGCTACAACCCGATCCGCTTTCCGGAGGAGAACGAAAAGCGCAGAGAGCTTGTGCTGGAGGCGATGCTGAATCAGGGCTACATCACGCAGGAGGAGCACGACGAGGCGCTGGCGGACAATGTGTACGCCCGCATATCCGAGCACAACGACGTGGTGACCACTTCCATGAACACCTACTTTGTGGACGCGGTGATCGACGACGTGTTTGACGATCTGGTGGAGATTAAGGGATACTCCCAGAGCGATGCCTACAAGGCCATTTATCAGAGCGGCCTGACGATCAAATCCACGCAGGATCTCGCCATTCAGGCCATCTGTGACGAGGAGGCCATGAACCCGGATAACTACGCTGTGAACACGAAGTATTCGTTTTTCCTCTCCTTCCAGGTGAAAAAGAAGGACGGAAAGACGCAGACCTACACCAATCAGACCATGCTCTCCTATTATAAGAAGGAGACGGGGAACGAGGATTTCTCCATCAATTACGCCTCGGAGGAGGAGTGCTACGCGGCTGTCAGACAGTACGAGAAGGACGTGATGAAGAAGGGGGAGGAGCTGGTGGAGGGCTCAGAGTATATTTTCATCACCATGCAGCCGCAGATTGCCATGACCGTCATCGACCAGAGCACGGGGGAGGTTCGGGCCATCGTGGGCGGAAGAGGAGACAAGGCGGGCAACCGCACCTGGAACCGGGCCACCAATACATGCAGACAGCCGGGCTCCACATTTAAGATTATCGGCTGCTATGCGCCGGCTCTCGACGCCGGGGGAAAGACGCTGGCCTCGGTGCAGGACGACGCGCCCTTTACCGTGGGCAACAAGACGTACAACAACTACGACCATCAGTTCCACGGGCTGACAAGCATGCGCACGGCCATCACAAAATCCATGAATATTGTGACGGTGAAGACGCTGCAGGACATCGGCGTGAATCTGGGATACGAGTACGCGGAGTCCTTCGGCTTTACATCGCTGGTGGACACGGACCGGAATCTCGGTCTTTCCCTTGGGGGACTGACCCTTGGCGTCACCAATCTTGAGCTGACGGCGGCCTACGGCGCCATTGCCAACGAGGGGGAATACATTGAGCCAAGCTTTTACTCTCAGGTGCTGGACCACGACGGCAATGTGATTTTAGACAACACCGAGACGAAGGAGCGCCGCCAGGTGATCAAAAAGAGCACCGCCTGGCTTCTGACGGATGCGATGACGGACGTTATGACCGCCGGCACCGGAACGAGAGCCTATTTCGGCTCCACGATGGCTCAGGCGGGCAAGTCCGGTACTACCACAAGCAACCGGGATTCGCTCTTTGCGGGATACACGCCGTACTATACCTGCGTGGTCTGGGGCGGTTTTGACGACAACTCCAGGCAGGCGGGCGGTAACGGAACAACCTACACGAAAAATCTGTGGCGCTCCGTCATGAAACGCATTCACGAGAATCTTGAGAAGCGGGACTTCCAGAGGCCCTCCGGGGTAAAGCAGGTGACGGTCTGCCAGACCTCCGGGCTTCTGGCGGAGGAGGGGCTGTGTGATCACGACCCGCGGGGCGCCCAGACCCGAACCGAGTATTTCGCGAAGGGGACCGCTCCGGAAGGGTACTGTGACCGGCATATTATGCTCCCGATCTGCGAGGCGTCGGGGGAGATTGCGGGGGCGTACTGTCCGGAGGAGGGAATCCGCCAGACGGTCGTTGTCCGGGGCCTGGAATCGGACGACTCGGGGTACGGCGTGTCGGATGCATTTCTGGAGAAGACCTGCTCCATTCACGACGAGAACTGGGAGCCGGAGGAGGGAGAGTCCGACGAGATGGACGACCCGAATTCAAACGACCCGGATGAGGATGATCCGGCAGAGGATGATCCGGGAGAGGACGACCCGGCGGAGGACGATCCGGGAGAGGACGACAACCTCCCGGGGGAACCGGAGGATGATCCGGTGACGGACACACCGGCCGACCCGCCGGTGACGGACGTCGGGATGAACGTGTATGCACCAAAGGGCTGGCTTCGTCTGTTTCGCAGGCTGGCAGCCGGCATGTAAATCGGTAAAGAGGAAGAGAGCGGAATGAAAACAGTAAACGGCGGCTATCTTGTGGTGTACGAGGGGGCAGAAGGGGAGATCGTGGAGAAGAAGTCAAGGTTTATCGCCACGGTCCGCCCGGTGGAGACGGAGGAGGAGGCCGTGGCCTTTATCGGCGAGATGAAAAAGAAATACTGGGATGCGAGGCATAACTGTTCGGCCTTTGTGGTGGGGGAGAGACAGGAGCTCACCCGCTGTTCGGACGACGGCGAGCCGGCCCAGACGGCGGGGCGGCCGATGCTTGACGTACTGCTTAAGGAGGGCATCACCAACGCGGCAGTTGTGGTGACCCGCTACTTCGGGGGCGTACTCCTTGGAACCGGCGGTCTGGTACGGGCGTATCAGGCCGCCACTTTGGCAGGGCTTGCCAGGTGCCGCATTATTGAGAAGTGCCGGGGGACAAAGCTTTTGATCGGCACCGATTACAACGGCATCGGAAAGCTCCAGTATC
Organism: uncultured Lachnospiraceae bacterium; assembly: GCA_949740385.1. Lineage (GTDB taxonomy): Bacteria > Bacillota > Clostridia > Lachnospirales > Lachnospiraceae > Roseburia. The sequence continues at coordinate 3,752 of CATJJD010000214.1, read as the reverse complement.
TGTTCGGACAAAAGCAGCTTTCGGTGCTGGATACGGTGTACACTGACACGGTGACGACTACGGTGCTTGTGCCGGAGAGTCAGAAGGAGCAGGTGTACAAAAGTATTGTGGAGCAGACAAACGGCGCAGCGAGGCTGGAGTGGGGAGAGGACGTAATCTACGCCGACGTGGACCGGCAGGCGATTGTTTTCTGACAGAGACAGTCCGGAATGTGGAGGATGGGGGATGGAAAAAAAGAAGCGATGGTATTTCGGGATCGGCGGATTTGGGCTGGGGGTTCTTCTCATGGCCGTTGTCTGGCTGTGCGCGGGTGTGAAGGCGGAGACAATGGCTGCGGCAGACACCGGGAGTGCGGGCCGGACAGAGCCGGTATCCAATGGAATGCCCATACAGGCGGAAGCGGTCTCGTATGAGGATTTTGGAGACCGGGAAGCGGAGTGGAATGAGCCGGATCCGGAGGAGCCGCTGGCCGCAGCAGGCGCATGGGACAAAAATGCGGTCTATCTGGGCGGCGATACGGTGACGTATCAGGGAAAAAAGTACCGCGCAAAGTGGTGGACCCAGGGGAGACGCCGGGTAAGAGCGAGGTGTGGGAAGAGATCGGAGCCGCGGACACAGAGGTTTCTCTCCCGGAGGAAGAGGAGGAAGAGGAGACCGTGGACGAGGGCAAAAAGAATCGTAAACCGGGTGATTTCAAGGTTGTGGGCTACTACCCGAGTTGGACTGCCGACGGTCTGGATTACGTGAACTGCGACGTTTTGACCCATGTGTGCTACGCCTTTGCCATTCCGAAGGCGGACGGGACTCTGCGGCCGCTGGAGAATCCGGACACGGCCCGGGCTCTGATTAAAAAGGCCCACAAAAAGGGTGTTCTGGTGCTGCTGTCGGTGGGCGGCTGGAGCTACAACGACGTGCCGCTGGAGGGCGTGTTTATGGAGGCCACGGCGACAAAAGCGAAGCGAAAGAAGCTTGCGGACAGCATTGTGGCCATGTGCGAGAAATACGGCTTTGACGGCGCGGACATGGACTGGGAGCACCCGCGGGCGGACGGGACGAGCAAAAAGCAGTACGAGGCGCTCATGCTCTCGCTGTCCAAAAGGCTGCACAAAAAAGATAAGCTGCTTACGGCCGCAGTCTTAAGCGGCGCCACGGCGGACGGAAATATTTATTATGACGCGGCGGCCCACACCGACGCGGTTCTGGAGGCTGTGGACTTTATCAATGTCATGGCCTACGACGGCGGCGAGGGGGAGCGCCACTCCTCCTACCAGTTCGCGAAAGACTGCGGGAAATACTGGAAGAAGACCCGGGGTCTTCCGGCAGAGAAGGTGGTGCTTGGCGTGCCGTTCTACGCGCGCCCCGGCTGGGCGGACTACGGGACGCTGGTGGAGAGCGTGCCCGGGGCCCACAAAAAGGACCACGTAACCTACAACGGGACGGAGGTCTGGTACAACGGCACAAAGACCATCGCGAAGAAGACGAAATACGCCAGGGAAAATCTGGGCGGAATTATGATATGGGATCTGACGAAGGACAGTAAGAAAAAGAGCAGAAGCCTTCTTGAGACAATCCGAAAGAATCTTTAAAAAAGCCGCGGTGCGCTCCGGGGATGGGGCGCACCGCAGCTATGGAGGAATACATGGAGAACAATCAGATTGCACCGATGTATGAAAACCGCTATCTTGCCCACGCAATGGGGGGATTTCATGGACACCGATATTTAAATGCAGAGGAAGCACTGGATAACGCGATTACCTGCGGCTATCGCTATTTTGAAGTGGATTTGAGCCTGACGGAGGACGGCGCCGTTGTCTGCACCCACGGATGGAGCAGAAAGGACTGCAAAAAGGTGGGAATGCTCTATCACAGCGACTTTTCCCATATGACGGGGGAAAAGTTTCTCGCGCAGAAGGTGTTTGGGATGCGGACGATGGATGCGCGCGCCCTCTACGCCCGGATGAAAGCACACCCGGATTTTTACTGGGAGCTGGACCTGCACAATCTCTCCAGAGAGAAGGCGGCTCTCATCACGGAGCGGATCGTGGAGGCCTTCGAGCACGATGAAAATGCGCTGGATCACTGTCTTGTGCAGGTGGAGTCCAAAGATATGTACCGGGGTATACACAGCGTGTACCCCTTCCGGTATTATCAGTTTCATGTTATGAAGCATCTCATCGCACGTCTGGATGAGTTTATTTTATTTTGTCTGGAAAACGGAATATGCGCGATGGCGGTCAACGAGTCGCTTATGAACCGGGAGACGGTGTCGAAAATCAGGGATGCAGGGCTTGCGCTGCTGGCATTTACGGTGGACAGCAAAGAGCGGGCCCTGGAATTGTTCGAGCTGGGCGTAAACACTGTCTGCACGAATTTTATCGACCTTTCTCAGGATGCGACAGAGGAGGAGACACAGCGGGAGATTGCGGAGTTTCGGGAGCAGCAGAAGGAAATCAACCGCCTGGAGAAGTCGGAGAAGGAAAAAGTAAAGGAGGAGGAGCACCGGAAAAATCAGAAGAAAAAGCTTTTGACAAAAATCGTAAAAAACTTAAAACAGCCCGTCCAGATACCGGGAAAATGCATAAAATTGGTCAGGAAGAAATTGGAAAAACCAGGGATCGAGCAATAATTAAATGCAGAATTAAGTAAAAATCGGAGCGTCTGTTCCACAGTGAAAGGATGCAGAATTCTTTGCGGTGGCGGATATTGGACTGTTTGTTAAATCAGGATTATGTATCAGGAGGACATGATGAAAACAGTCAAAATTCCGCCGATGTATGAGAACCGCTATCTGGCTCATTCACTGGGCGGCTATAAGGGTATCGGTATCTGAACGCGAAGGAGGCGCTTGAAAACACTATCGTATCGCCTGCGGGTATCGGTACTTTGAGGTGGATTTGAAGCTCACGGAGGACGATGCCGTGGTCTGCACCCACGGGTGGAGCAGGAAGGACTGTAAAAAGACCGGGATGCTGTACTACCGCAAATTTTCCCACATGACCGCTCCCATGTTTCTGGAGCAGACGGTCCACGGGATGCAGACGCTTGATCTTTGCGGCCTGTACGGCTATATGCAGAGATATCCGGATCTTTACTGGGAGCTGGATCTGCACACCCTCTCCTACGAGAAGTCGGTTCACATGGCCGAAAAGCTTGTGGAGGGCTTTGAGAGAAACCGGAGGGCTTTTGAGCACTGCCTGGTTCAGGTCAACTCCATGGAAATGTACGAGGCGATTCACAGCGTGTATCCCTTTTTGTACTATCAGTACAATGTGAAAAACGAGATTGAGCGGCTGGACGAGTTTCTCTCCTTCTGTCAGGAGAAGGGCATCTGCGCCATGGCCTTAAAGAACGGGTTCGCGACGCCGGAGCGGGTGGCAAAAATCAGAGACGCGGGGCTTGCGCTTCTGGTGTTTACGGTGGACAGCGAGGCCCGGGCGAAGGAGCTGTTTGCCATGGGTGTAAACACGGTCTGCACGAATTTTATCGGAATCGAGCAGCATGTGAAGCCGGGGGAGAAGGAGCAGGAGGAGCTGCGGCTTCTGGAGCAGCAGACGCGGATCGACCAGGAGGAGGCGGCGCTTGCGCTTGTGGAAAAGGAAAAGAACAGGAAGCGAAAGAAGCGAAGGAAGCTGCTGGATCAGGTCAGAAAGAACTTAAAGGAGCCGCATAAGATTCCGGGGAAGGTTATAAGGAAGCTTAAGGGCAGAGCGCGGGCTTGATATTAGGTGGCTGGGGATTATCTCGTCTCTTTT
>CATJJD010000213.1 GCA_949740385.1 uncultured Lachnospiraceae bacterium | reverse complement strand
GAGCTTGTCTACTGTCTGATGTTTGTGATTCTGATCGCCGGCGTGGTCTGCTACGGACGCTTTTATGACAGGACCTACGTCGGAATTACCGCAGAGTAGCGGACTTTAATGTGGTTTTACCCTCACAGAGGTTAGAACATAGATTACTGCTGTAATGGTACGGCAGTTCAGTTTAAGGAGGAAGAAAAATGAAAAAAATGAGACAGCTTCTTGCCGTTTTGCTGGCAGGAACAATGGTTGCTGGTCTCACTGCCTGCGGAGGTGGCGGAGGCAACGGCGGTAACGGTGATGCCGGTAACACCCAGGCCCAGACCCCGAGTACACAGGGGGGCCAGGAGGTCAGCGACAATGACAGCAGCAGCGGCGGTTCCAGTGACACTCCGCTCGTAATTGCGGAAGATGCAATGAATGAGAAATTCAGTCCGTTCTTTTACGAGTCCGTGCCGGACGGGCGTGTGGCATATGAGACTACGGCGATCTCTCTTGTGGCCAACGACCGTGCGGGTCAGTTCATCTACGATGGTATCGACGGCTACACGGCAGAGTGGAACGGCACCGAGTACACATACTATACACCGGTTAACATCAAGGTGACCGAGAACGAGGACGGGACGGTATACTACGACTTTACGCTGAAGGATGACCTGAAGTTTGCAGACGGTGAGGAAGTGACCGCGGACGACGTGATCTTCTCCTTCTATGTATACTGCGATCCTACATACGACGGATCAAGCTCCGCATACTCCCTCCCGATTGAGGGCATGGAGGAGTACCGCAGCGGTATGGCAACTCTCTCTTCCCTGATCGGAAATGCGGGCGAGGACAACACGAACTTTGATCTGTGGACCGAGGATCAGCAGAAGGCTTTCTGGGATGCCATCAACGACGGCGGCGTGGCTTTCGTGCAGGAGATCGTAGACTACTGTCTCGAGGCGGAGGCGATTACGGATGCCGCAGACGTGGCAGGTGCGGCTGCAGCGTGGGGCTTCTCACTGGATGCGGGCGCAACCACAAAGGACTTTATCGTTGCGATGGGTAATCAGTACAACTGGAGCTTTTCCGCGATGGAGGCGGAGACTGCAGGAACCTCCCTCGCATCTCTGATTCCGGCGGAAGTGTTTGATTACAGCACGCAGGGTGTGGCTACCGGCGAGGCGGCAGCCAATATCAGCGGTATCCAGAAGGTCGACGACAAGAATGTGCGCGTCGTTTTGACCGAGGTGGATGCCACCGCAATCAGCCAGCTTGGTATTGCAATTGCGCCGCTTCACTACTACGGCGATGAGAGCCAGTACGATTATGACAACAACAAGTTCGGCTTCCCGAAGGGTGACCTGTCCATCGTCCGCTCCAAGACGACGGCTCCGCTCGGCGCAGGCCCGTACAAGTTTGTAAAGTACGAGAACAAGATCGCTTACCTTGAGGCGAACGAGTATTACTTCGCAGGCGTTCCGAAGACAAAGTATCTGCAGTTCAAGGAGACCGGCGAGGGCGACAAGCTTTCCGGCGTGCTTCAGGGAACCGTTGATATATCCACTCCTTCTATTTCAAAGGAAGTTGTGGCACAGATTCAGGGTGAGAACTCCAACGGCGAGCTCTCCGGCGACATTGTGACGACACAGCTTGTGGACAACAGAGGATACGGCTATGTGGGCATGCAGTCCGTCAACGTGAAGGTCGGCGACGATCCGTCTTCCGAGGAATCCAAAAACCTTCGTAAGGCCATTGCGACGGTGCTTGCGGTATACCGCGACGTTGTAATCGACTCTTACTACGGAGAGGCTGCGGCGGTTATCAACTATCCGATTTCCAACACCTCATGGGCAGCTCCGCAGAAGTCCGACGCGGATTATAAGGTGGCGTTCTCCGTTGACGTGAACGGAAATCCGATCTACACCGACGGCATGTCCGAGGATGACAAGTACGCGGCGGCTCTTCAGGCAGCACTTGGCTTCTTCGAGGCGGCAGGCTACACGGTAAAGGACGGCAAGATTACGGCGGCTCCGGATGGGGCAAAGATGGGATACGAGGTTATGATCCCGGCAGACGGCAAGGGCGATCACCCGTCGTTCGGTATTCTGACGGCGGCATCCGAGGCGCTTGCCACCATCGGCTTTGAATTAAGCATCAACGACCTGTCCGATTCATCCATTCTCTGGGATACGATCAACGCATCCTCCGCAGAGCTGTGGTGTGCGGCATGGCAGACAACGATTGATCCGGATATGTACCAGATCTACCACAGCAAGGGCGGCAGCGCCGGCCACTATGCGATCAAATCAGACGAGCTGGACAAGCTGGTTCTGGAGGGCAAGGGAAACACCGACCAGGCAGTCCGCAAGGCCATCTACAAGGAGGCTCTCGAGTTCGTTGTAGACTATGCGGTTGAGGTTCCGATCTATCAGAGACAGGAGGCGACGGTTGTCAGCTCCGAGCGTGTGAACATTGATACGATCGTGAAGGATCCGACCACTTACTACAGCTATCTTGCTGAGATTGATAAGATTGAGATGAAGTAGTCCGTGAACGAAAAACGTTCCATATCGTCGGCGGGGGCGGGGGATGCCTGCCCCCGCCGGTGTAATTGGGCGTTTGCGAAGCGGCAAAATCTGCTTTGCCCTTTCGCAAACGCCTGTGCAGGAGCAAAAATATATATGTAAGGAGAGGTTAAGATGACGAAGTTTGTAATCAAGAGACTCATGCTTTCCGTGGTGATTCTGTTTTTTGTGTCCATGATTATCTACGGTATCATGCGCTGTATGCCGACTTCCTATGTGGAGCAGCAGGCGATGACGCTGTCGCAGAAGCCCGGGGCAAAGAGCTATCAGGAGTGGCTGGATCAGTTGAACGCCGCTTACGGTCTGGACAGCGGCGTGGTACAGGGGTATTTTACCTGGGCGTCCCAGGCGGTGCGCGGCGAATTCGGGGATTCCTGGTATTTCAACCAGCCGGTTGTGGCGAAATTTTCCAGCGTGATCTGGTATTCCTTTGCGCTGGCAGTGCTGGCGTTTATTCTGGAGATCGCCGTCGCGATTCCTGCGGGTATTGCCGCGGCGAAAAAGCAGTACTCGGTCACGGACTATACGATTACGGTTATCGCTCTGATCGGTATTTCGCTGCCAAGCTTCTTCTTTGCGACGATTCTGAAATATGTATTTGCCATCAAGCTCGGATGGTTTGACCTCTACGGCATTGTAGGGCGAAACCACCTGCAGCTTTCTACGGTTGAGCAGATTCTTGACATGGCATATCACATGGTGCTGCCGGTTATCACGCTGACCGTTGTCGGCATCGGCTCTCTGATGCGCTACACGCGAACGAACATGCTGGAGGTGCTCAACTCCGACTATATCCGAACGGCCAGGGCAAAGGGCGTGTCCGAGCGAAGAGTGGTCAACCATCACGCTTTCCGCAATACGCTCATCCCGATTGTCACGCTGCTGGGCGGCACGCTTCCGGGGCTTTTTTCCGGCGCGATGATTACGGAGACGTTGTTTCAGATTCCGGGTATCGGCTACACGTCCTACCAGTGTGTCATACAGGGAGACATTCCGTTTGTTATGTTTTATATGCTTTTTTCCGCGGTGCTTATACTGTCGGGCAACCTGATTGCGGACATACTCTATGCGGTTGTTGACCCGCGTGTCAGAGTGAATTAGAAAGGAGGAGAGGACATGGAGAACGAGAACAGAGAACAGATGAAATTGGACGATGCTGCGCGTGTCCGCGTGCTTTCCCCCGGCATGATGGTTGCGAAGCGGTTTCTGCGGAACCGGCTGGCGATTACGGGTATTGTGATTATTATATGCATGTTTCTTTTTGCGTTTATCGGCGCGATTATTACGCCGTACACCGAGAGTCAGGTGTTTTACCGGACGGAGCAGATGCGAAAGGACTATGCGGGGGCGGTTGCTCTCGATGAATTCCAGATGTTTACGGCGGAGGGAGCGGAGGTTCCAAGCGACATCGGATCGAAGATGCTGATCGGTATTGGAAAGCAGGAGTATGTGTTTGAGACGAGAGACGGCTCTCTGATCGGGCTGGCGAAGCTGAGCGATTCGACTTACATGATCTACGGCGCCGAGAGGATAAAGGATGCGAAGCTCATGATGAGCGAGGAGTGTAAGGCGGCAGCGGCGGCGGGCCGCAACTGGTTTGAGAGCAGCGGTAAGACTTATCTTGTGGAGGGCGAGGGAATCCGCGGCAGTCTCTATGCCACAACTGAGCTTGCCATCGCCAGCAAGGTGTCGGTGACGGCTTACGACGCTTCGACGGCCTTCTCCTTTGATTTCTACAAGGGGGCTCTTACGGCCATGAGCCTGGGCGAGACCTCCTTTGCGGCGGACGGCGGCAATTACACCATCGAGCAGGAGGGCGAGGGCTCTGCGATGGTGCACACGGCGGACGGCGCAAATTATGCCTATGTGTCCAATATGAATATCAACAGCTTTATCGGCGGCGTGTTCCTGACGCCGGACTTCAAGGAGCTTCTGATTGAGAATATTTCTTCCGGCTCGGAGTCCTTTGAGTACACGGATGAGGAGGGTGTGACGGACACCTACATGATCTCGGAGAAAAACGGACAGTACACCGTCAAGCGCTATCAGACGACCCGCGTGATCGACACCTACGCGTCGCCTTCGAAGGAGCATCCGCTTGGAACCGACGCAAACGGCATGGACATGCTGACGCGGCTTATGTACGGCGGGCGCATCTCCCTTCTGATCGGGTTTGTGGTTGTGGCGATCGAGCTTTTTCTGGGCGTGCTCTTCGGCGGTGTTGCGGGATTCTTCGGCGGCTGGGTGGACACGCTGCTCATGCGCTTTGTCGATGTTATTTACTGTATCCCGTCCATGCCGCTGTATCTGATACTCGGTTCGATTATGGATTACTACAAGGTGAGCCCTACGGTTCGTATTTACATGCTCTGCGTGGTAATCGGACTGATCGGATGGGTGGGAATTGCCCGTATTGTCAGAGGTCAGATACTCTCTCTGCGGGAGCAGGAGTTCATGACTGCGGCGGAGGCAACGGGAATCAGCGTCAGCCGTCGTATTTTCAAGCATCTGGTGCCGAACGTTATTCCGCAGCTGGTTGTGTTCGCCAGCATGGAGGTGGGCGGAGTCATCCTGACAGAGTCTACGCTCTCCTTCTTGGGTCTTGGAATCAAGTACCCGGCGGCGTCCTGGGGAAGTATTCTGAATGCGGTTAATGATTCTTACGTTATGACCAATTATCTGTTTGTATGGATTCCGGCAGGATTTATGATGCTGTTTACAGTGTTGGCATTCAACTTTATCGGTGATGGTCTGCGGGATGCATTTGACCCGAAAATGAAACGGTAGGTGAGTAAGATGGCATTGAAGAATAAAAAGAGAGACGCAAATTATATTTCCGCGAAGGAAGCCAGAGCGATTTCAAGGGAGAACCGAAAGATCACCGGCGAGTACGAGAAAAAGCGGAACCGCAAGCATATTCCGGAGGAGGAGTATGTGACGAAGATGAAGAATCCGGAGAACTGTGTGGAGTTTGACAATGTGCACACGTACTTCTTTACGGATATAGGCGTTGTAAAGTCTGTGGACGGCGTGACCTTCAACGTGCCCCAGGGCAAGACGGTGGGTATCGTGGGGGAATCCGGCTGCGGCAAGTCCGTGACGAGCCTTTCGCTGATGCAGCTTGTGCAGCGCCCCACCGGACAGACGGTGGAGGGGGAGATCCGCTTTCAGACGGAGGAGGGGGCCTACAATGTGGTGAACGCTCCGGCCTCTGTGATGCAGAAGCTCAGAGGCAACCAGATGTCGATGATTTTTCAGGAGCCTATGACTTCCTTAAATCCGGTGCTGCGCATCGGTGAGCAGGTGGACGAGGTGATCAGCCTCCACAATCCGGACAAGAGCAGGGAGGAGGTAAAGGCCCGCACCATCGAGATGCTCGACATGGTTGGAATTGCCAACAAGGAGGGCGTGTACCGGATGTATCCGCACGAGCTCTCCGGCGGTATGCGCCAGCGTATTATGATCGCCATGGCGCTTGCCTGCGACCCGCGGCTGATTATCGCGGACGAGCCGACGACGGCGCTGGACGTGACGATTCAGGCGCAGATTCTGGATCTGCTGCGGGGGCTTAAGGACCGCATCAACAGCTCGATTATGCTGATCACCCACGATCTGGGCGTTGTGGCGGAGATGGCGGACTATGTTGTCGTTATGTACGCGGGCCGCGTGGTGGAAAAGGGCACGGCGCAGGAGATTTTCAAGGACCCGAGACATCCGTACACCATCGGCCTGATGAATTCCAAGCCGGTTGTGGGCAAGAAGGTGGACAAGCTTTACAGTATTCCGGGCAGTGTGCCGAATCCGGTTGACATGCCGAACTACTGTTACTTTAAGGATCGCTGCGAGATGTGCGTGGCGGACTGCGACGGGGCGTACCCGGGCACTTACCGGGTGTCTGCGACCCACGAGGTGAGCTGCTACCGATGCAAGGAAGGAGGCACACGGAATGAGTAGTGAAGTGAAGGGCGAAGCGTTCGTCCACAGCGATGAGAATATTCTGGAAGTGTCTCATCTGAAAAAATATTTTCCGATTAAGGGCGGCTTTTTCGGGGGCGTGACCGGAAGCGTGAAGGCGGTGGACGACGTCAGCTTTTCGATTAAGCGGGGCACGACGATGGGCCTTGTGGGCGAGTCGGGCTGCGGCAAGTCCACCACGGGAAGAACGATTTTGAGGCTGATTGAAAAGACCGACGGAACGGTGCTCTTTAACGGGCAGGATGTCAATGCGCTGGACAAGAAGCAGATGCGCGACATGCGCGCGAAGATGCAGATTATTTTCCAGGACCCGTACTCGTCGCTGTCGCCGCGTCTGCCGATCGGCGAGATTATCGGGGAGGCGGTCAGGGAGCACGGTCTTGTGGATAAAAGCGCGTTTGACAGCTATGTGACGCGTGTTATGAAGGACTGCGGTCTGCAGGAGTACCACAAGGACCGGTATCCGCACGAGTTTTCCGGCGGACAGAGACAGCGTATCTGTATTGCGCGGGCGCTGGCGCTGAATCCGGAGTTTATTGTCTGCGATGAGCCGGTGTCGGCTCTCGACGTGTCGATTCAGGCGCAGATTATCAATCTGCTGCGGGAGCTGCAGGAGACGAGAAATCTGACGTACCTGTTTATCTCCCATGATCTGTCGGTTGTGGAGCATATTTCGGACACCATCGGCGTTATGTATCTGGGGGGGCTGGTGGAGACCGGCGAGACGGACGATATTTTCTCGAACCCGCTTCACCCGTACACGAAGGCGCTGTTCTCCGCGATTCCGATGCCGGACCCGGATATTAAGAAGGAGCGGATTCTTCTGGAGGGAGATATTCCGTCTCCGGCCAACCCGCCTTCCGGCTGCAAGTTCCATACGAGATGCAAGGATTGTATGGAGATCTGTAAGAAGGAGGCGCCAAAGCCGAAAGATGTGGGCAACGGACATTTTGTGAAATGTCATCTGTACGATAAATAATGTGTGATATGCGCGTCTGTTCCGGGTGGGACAGACGCGTTTTTGATCCTTGCGACGGTTATTAAGTGTAGAATTAATTTAATGGTGATTATATAAAGTGCTTTGGCGTTGCGGCTGGAATGAGGAGGGCGCGTATGGGATATGAGTTTGTGCGAAGGCTGGTGAAGGGGGCGCCGGAGGAGCTGGCCGTAAGGCTTGCGGAGCTTCTTACGGAAAACGGGATTGAGGTCTATGTGAAAGCGGGGGATAAGTATGTGAGCCCGGAGCCGGCGGCATTTTCGGGGGATGAAATCTTTGTGCCTGCCGCCGACCGGGAGCGGGCGGCAGAGCTTGCGGCATCTGCGGGGGCTTCGGCTTTTCTGTGCAGCGATCCGGTGGAGTCGATGGAGATGACGGAGACAGAGCGGCTTGAGGCGGAGCTGTTTCGGAGGCAGAGGAGGAATATGGCGGTGTGTTTTGCGGTGGTGGCTGCTGCGGCGGTTTATTATGTGGTGAGGGTGGTTTTTTAGAAGAGACGACGGTGCATAAAATTTTTGCCCTGTGTGCGGCAGAAGAATTTGCAAAGTGGGGCGGGGCTATGATACAATAAAATAAGTGGGAATGTTGTAAGCGGGGATTTGCAGAGGGGTGGGGGAGGTATGTTTGGAAGAGGCGATTTGAAGGAGCTCAGGGAGGCGCTGGACGCCTGCGGATGCGATATGAACGCATTTAAGCGCTGGCAGAGGAGCTATGAGAAGCTGATGAAGCAGCTGCCTTCGGTGTGCGTGCAGTACGAGGACGCGCTGCGGACGACGCAGGAGGTGTATGAGACGGCGCAGGAGCTGGAGGCTCTGATGGTGAGCGGCAGGAGCGACATCCGAAGAGATTTTGCGGGGCTGCTTAAGACGATGAAGAAGGTGCAGAACACGTTTGACCATGAGTTTATTGTCAGCAGCACGGACCGGGAGTTTCACTCCACCTACGCCAGTGTGTTAAAGCTTGGGGTGAAGGCGCTGGAGGACGGACAGCAGCGGCTGATTCTGCAGAGCGAGCTGGAAAATCTGCTGGAGCTCTTAAAGGAAAATCTTGGGAAGGAGGAGCCGCGGCTTGCCGCGCTGTGCTTTTTCTATCAGGAGCACACGGACGGGGAGCTGGAAAATGTGCCGCCGTCGGGGCGCGTGGAGCGCATTGTGCAGGTGTATGAGGAGGAGTTTGTCAGGCCCATTGCACAGATGCTTCTTTCCTGTATTCCATATGCCGACAGCCGAAGGGAGGCGCTGGCGTTAAACGGCAGAAGGGAGCAGAGGGAGGCCAGACAGCTGGAGCTGCTGTGGAACAGGCCCGGTGAGAACCGGACGGAGCGGGAGCGGGCGGAGCGGATTCTGCGTGAGCTGATGGAGAGGGGGGAGACGGAATGACAGGTTTGTTTATATGGCTGATCGTTATTGGAATTATTGTGAGCAAGGTGATGAAGCAGTCAGGGAACGATAAGAGCGGCGCAAAGCCGGGCGGAGGAACGGTCTACCGGACGGCGGCGCCGACGGATGGAGGCGGAGCGGCGCAGAGTACGGGAAATGCCGGGAATGCGTACCGGACGGCGGCGCAGAGTGCGGGAAACGCCGGGAATGCGTACCGGACGGCGGCGCAGAGTGCGGGAAACGCCGGGAGTGCGTACCGGACGGCGGCGCAGAGTGCGGGAAACGCCGGGAGTGCGTCCCAGGCGGCGAAGAAAAGCGGCGAGAGGCGCGTTATGACGGACGCGGACCGGGCGCGGCTTGAGGAGTACCGCAGGAAGAAGGCGAAGAGTGTGTCGTCTGCGGCGGGGACAAATCAGATGCGGAGCGCGGCGCAGACGGATATTGTGGAGCGGGCGAAGGCAAATTCACGGAAGTATGCGGGACGGGATGAGACGCTGGAGGAGCTGGAGCGGGAGCATAAGCATTCCGAGCGCGTGGGAAGCGCCGTGGCCGATTATGTGGAGCAGGAGCGGCAGGAGCACATGCGGATGCACACGGAGCCTGCGCCAAAGGTTGAGGACACGAGCCTGCTGGGGCCGGTGGAGGATCTGATGGTGAAGGGCTTTGACGGAAATCTGAGCTTTGAGCGGGATTTTGTCGGCGAGGCGGCGGACATGATTGCAGGCTTTCTGATCACGGATCAGTGGCAGCCGGAATAGATGCAGACGAAATGTGTGATGTCTGAATGCGGCCGGCAGGAAAAGCTGCAAAAGGGCGCAGCCAGAATGAGGGGACGAGACTGAGGGAGGGACAGATGGAACGAAGACCGATGCCGGGGGAGCTTTACCGGCACTTTAAAGGCGGAATGTATCAGATTATCACGGTTGCGAGGCACTCGGAGACCGGGGAGGAGCTGGTGGTCTACCAGGCCATGTACGGGGATTACGGTACATATGCGAGACCCCTTGGGATGTTTGTCAGCGAGGTGGACCGTGAGAAGTATCCGGATGAGGAGCAGAAGTACCGGTTTGTGCGTGTGAGCAGGGATGTGGGAAAGAGCGGCCTCGGTGATGGCGGCGGAAGGCTGCAGAAGGAAGAAGAGCCGGGGGACGGCGGTGTCGCAGGGAAGCTGACAGGGCCGGAAAACGGCAGCGGAGCAGAAGAGCCGGGGGACGGCGGTGCCGCAGGGAAGCTGTCCGGGCCGGGAAACGGCAGCAGAGCCGTCGGAGAACCACAGGCGGAGCCGGAGCTGGCCGGGGCGAAAGCGCATCCGTCCGCTGAAGCATCTGCGCCGGAGGGCGGGGTGCACCCGAAGCTGATGGAGTTTCTGGAGGCGGACGGGATGGAGGAGCGCTACAATATTCTCGTCTCCATGCGGGACGTTGTGACCAATGGCATGATTGACACGATGGCGGTTGTTATGGACACGGTTATCCCGGAGGGGGATGTGACGGAGCGCTACGACGATTTAAAGCGCGTGATCCGCACGAGACAGCAGTATGAATTCGCAAACCGGCTCCGGTAGAGCTGCTATTTTTCATACCCGCGGCGGCTCAGATAGCTGTTGTGGTATTTGCCGGATTCGGTCACGTCTTCGCCGAACCATTCCGGCGGGGTGAACGCCTTCGCCTCCTCCACGGAGTCGAATTCGACTTCCACCAGAGTGAGGGGCGCCAGGCAGCCCTCAAATACGTCCAGCTCCGCGGTCAGATGTCCCTCGAGGGGAATCAGGTAGCGGGTCTTTTCGATTAACAGGCCGTCGATTTTTCCTGCGAGATGCTCGTAGGCTTCCTCTGTGAGAGGGAGATTGTACTCCTCCCGCACCATAAGCCCCGCACCCTTGTAGGTCAGGTAACAGCTGTCGTTGGAGCGGCGTATGCGGACAACCGGTTCGGTGCACAGGTAGCCCTGTGAGATCTTTTTTGATTCGTACTGGCCGGGATTTTCCGGCATCCGGCTGACGAGGTATTTTTTTTCGATTTCCATAGTGTTCTCCTTTTCGCTTTTGCTGTGTCTGTCTGAAAATACAATAGCACAGACCTTGAGAAAATGCAATGGAGAGCAGCTAGTTAAATTATCATATAATTAAAGGAGGATATAATGAACAAGATTGGCATTTTTGTGGCGGAGGGCTGCGAGGAGATTGAGGGCCTTACGGTGGTGGATACTGCAAGGAGAGCGGGCCTTGAGATCGAGATGATTTCGGTGTCCGGCGAAAAGGAAGTGAAGGGCTCCCACGGCATAGTGTTTCACGCGGACACCGTCATAGACCAGGCGGATTTTGGCGGCTACGACGGCATTGTGCTGCCGGGCGGTATGCCGGGAACGCTGAAGCTCGGCGAAAATGAGACGGTGAACCGGGTGATAAAGGAGTTCGCGGAGTCGGGCCGGCTTGTGGCGGCAATCTGCGCGGCGCCGTCGGTGCTCGGCCAGGCGGGGATTCTGGAGGGAAGGAAGGCCACCTGCCACCCGGGCTTTGAGGAGAAGCTGACCGGAGCGGACTGTAAGGAGGAGCCGGTTGTGGTGGACTCCAATGTTATCACAAGCCGCGGCATGGGGACGGCAATACCCTTTGCGCTGGAGATTGTGCGCTATTTTCTGGACGACGCTGCTGTTGAGAAGGTGTGCGCAGGACTGGTTTTTCAATGCAAATAAAATCAGGATATAATAAAAGGTCCGACGCGCTGTGCGCCGGGCCTTTTATATTTCGAGAAGTATCTGTTATGCTTTTGTGCATGACAGAAGAATAACAGTTCCTTCTTATGACATCTGCTGTTCCTGCTTCATGATCATCTTCTTGACCATCTCGCCGCCGATGGAGCCGGCCTGCTTGGATGTCAGGTCTCCGTTGTAGCCTTCCTTAAGCGGTACGCCAAGCTCGCTTGCTACCTCTTCTTTGAAACGCTTCATTGCCTCTTTTGCCTCCGGCACTGCCATACGTCCGGAATTGCTGCTGTTGTTTGATGCCATGTTTTTCACCTCCTTTTTCTTTTTTGCATGTTGAATGCTTTTGTGGTTGCCGGCAGGTTTGCCGACCCGCACACAAGATTTGCGGTCGGCATCCTTACCGGTTCTTCTTTTCGAAGTCCTTTTATCAGATCGCCGTCTGCTGTTCTCATGTGCTTCAACAGTATTGTGACCAGAAAAAAGAAAAATATGATAAATTGCAGTTGACAATTACTGGAAGGTGTGTTTTACTGAAAAAGTAGCTTATTTGTAATGATTATGGGAAAGGAGGTAAAAGTAATGATTAGTATGACAACGAAAGCGCAATTGAAAAGGGATCGTGAAATTACCTCGGTGTTATTGTCCATATAGCTGTCTGCAGTCCTGCAGGCAGGAAATATTGTGAGCGATATTGAGACCATGGTGGTTTTGTGATGGCGTAAGCCGAACAGACATCATGGTCTTTTTGTCCGCTTTTATATGGAAACAGCATCGAGGGAGCGACAAAAGGAGGGGATAGTTTTGAAAAAAGTCAGTTCATACATGCTGAAATACTGGTACTATTATCTGATTATACTGGTATGTATGCTGATCGCAGTCGGACTGGATATGCTTTATCCGCAGATCACGAAAATCATAGTCAACGATGTATTTCGGGATAATGAGATGGAGCTGCTGCCGAAGCTTCTGACAGCCATAGTGCTGATCGGAGTGGGGCGAAGCGTATTCGGGTATTTTAAGGAATTTATGTCGGACAAGACGGGCGCACTGATCGGCTCGGAGATGCGCAAGGAGCTGTTTACCCATATTCAGGGGCTTTCGATGGATTTTTTCGGAAAATCAAACACCGGAGAGCTGATGGCGCGTGTGAAGGACGACATTGACCACATATGGATGGTGCTCGGGTTTATCGGCATGTTTGTGGTGCAGGTTTTCGTCCATGTGGTAAGCGTTTTGTACTGCATGTTTCATCTGAACTGGAAGCTTACGCTGGTACCCCTTGTGTTTATGGTGATCTGCGGCATTGTGGCCATTGTGCTGGAGAAGAAGCTGGATCGGGTGTACGAGGATATAAGCGAGGAAAATGCGGAGCTCACCACCATCGCTGAGGAAAATCTGGCGGGCGTGCGGACGGTAAAGGCGTTTGCAAGAGAGAAGTATGAGATTGAGAAATTTTTGTCGCACAACCGGCGCTACTACGATCTGCACATGCGGCAGGCGAAGGTGATGGTGCGCTATGACCCGTTTTTTTCCTTCGTCAGCGTGCTTCTGCCGATTACGGTGACGGTGCTGGGCGGCGTGTCGGTGGTGAAGGGCGAGATGGACATCGGATCGCTGGTGGCCTATGTGGAGTACAGCCGAAACTGTACCTGGCCGATGGAGACGCTGGGGTGGCTTACAAACAGTCTGTCGGCGGCGGTGGCGTCCCGAAAGAAAATCCGCAAAATTTTTGAGGAGACGAGCACGGTTGTTGAGAAGGAGAACCCGAAACGGCTCGGCGCGGTGCGGGGCAATGTGGAATTTTCCCATGTTTCCTTCGAGATCGACGATACGAAAATTCTGGAGGACGTGAGCTTTCGGCTGTCGGAGGGCAAAACCCTGGGGATTATGGGGGCGACAGGCTCCGGCAAGTCTTCCATCGTAAATCTGCTGCAGCGGTTCTATGATGTAAACGAGGGGCAGGTTCTGATGGAGGGTGTGGATGTGAAGGAGCTCTCCCTGCGGCAGATCCGGGAAAACATTTCCGTGGTAATGCAGGATGTGTTC
>CATJJD010000212.1 GCA_949740385.1 uncultured Lachnospiraceae bacterium | reverse complement strand
TCTGGATGTAACGCCGCTGTCTCTGTCCATCGAGACCATGGGCGGCGTTGCTACAAAGCTGATTGAGAGAAACACCACGATCCCGACGAAGAAGAGCCAGATCTTCTCCACGGCGGCAGACAACCAGACGGCCGTTGACATCAACGTGGTGCAGGGCGAAAGACAGTTTGCAAGAGACAACAAGTCCCTCGGACAGTTCCGTCTCGACGGAATTCCGCCTGCACGCCGGGGCGTTCCGCAGATTGAGGTAACCTTCGACATCGATGCAAACGGCATCGTGAACGTGTCCGCAAAGGATCTTGGAACAGGCAAGGAGCAGCACATCACCATCACGGCGGGCTCCAACATGTCCGACGACGAGATCAACAGAGCGGTGAAGGAGGCGGCCGAGTTCGAGGCGCAGGATAAGAAGAGAAAGGAAGCCATCGACGCGAGAAACGATGCGGACTCCTTCGTATTCCAGACGCAGCAGGCGCTGGATCAGGTGGGCGCACAGATCGATCCGGCGGACAAAACGGCGGTTGAGGCGGACATCAGCGCAGTCAGGGCTATTCTCGACGCGCACCCGGAGGCGGAGCAGATGACAGACGCCGACGTGGCGGAGCTTAAGGCGGCGCAGGAGAAGCTGACGGCAAGCGCGCAGAAGGTGTTTGCGAAAATGTACGAGCAGGCGCAGTCCGCACAGGGGCAGCCGAATGCGGGCCCGGATATGAGCGGCTTTACAGGCGCGGGAGCGGCAGGCCAGACTTCGGCGGACGACGATGTGATCGACGCGGACTTCAAGGATGTCTGAGAAAACAGATTTGTCTGAAAGGATAAAGTAATCAGGTATGGCAGAGAAGAGAGACTATTACGAGGTCCTCGGCGTCTCAAAGACGGCGACGGAGGACGAGATAAAAAAAGCGTTCCGCCAGACTGCAAAGAAGTATCACCCGGATATGCATCCGGGTGATGCTGAGTGTGAGGAGAAATTCAAGGAGGCCCAGGAGGCCTACGCGGTTCTCTCCGACGCGGACAAGAGGAGACAGTATGACCAGTTCGGCCATGCTGCCTTTGACGGTTCTGCGGGGGGAGGCGGCTTCGATTTCTCCGGCATGGATATGAGCGACATATTCGGCGATATATTCGGCGACTTCTTCGGCGGCGGAAGGAGAGCAAACAGCAACGGCCCGGCGAGAGGGGCCAATGTGCGCATGAGTGTGCGCATTACCTTCGAGGAGGCGGTGTTCGGCTGCGAGAAGGAGCTGGAATTTACCTACAAGGAGACCTGCGCCACCTGTAAGGGAACCGGGGCAAGGCCGGGTACATCCCCTGAGACCTGTACCAGGTGCGGGGGCAAGGGCAAGGTGGTCTACTCCACCCAGTCACTGTTCGGCATGATGCAAAACGTCCAGACATGTCCGGACTGCCAGGGAAGCGGCAAGGTGGTAAAGGAGAAGTGCGCGGACTGCCGGGGAAGCGGCTACATCGCAAAGCGCATCCGAAAGAAGGTGGACATCCCTGCGGGCATCGACAACGGCCAGTGCGTGCGGGTGCGGGACTACGGGGAGCCGGGGAAAAACGGCGGTCCGAGAGGCGACCTTCTTGTGGAGGTGATCGTCGGCAAAAACAGTGCGTTTGAGAGACAGGATATGAATATTTTCTCCAACGCGTCCATCTCCTTCGGCATCGCGGCACTGGGCGGCGACATCCGCATTAAGACCGTGGACGGCGACATTATATACAGCGTGGCGGCGGGCACTCAGACCGGCACGAGAATCCGCTTAAAGGGCAGGGGCGTCCCTTCCATCCGCAACCGGGAGGTGCGGGGCGACCATTACGTGACGCTCATTGTACAGACGCCGACGGGACTGAACCGGGAGGCGAAGGAAGCGCTTCGGCATTTTGACGAGCTGACGGGAGGGTCGCTCACGAAGGAGGGCGGCGCGCCCACCGCCGGAAAAGAAAAGAAAAAGGGTTTTATGGACAAACTCAAGGAATCTCTGGATGATCTGTAGAGCCGTCCGGGGGAAATGCGCTCTCTTTTAGTGCAATTCGACTATAGATTTCTATTTTTAAATGAGGTATGATGTTCTCTGGTAGTCCGTTACAGACTCTGGCCCATGTCAGAGCCAGACACGAAAGAGATGGATCGAGGGAGTTGCGTCATGACGCTGAATGAGGAGCGCAGAAAAGTAGAAGAGCAGCGGCGTTCTCTGGAGCGGGAGCGGAAAGAGTTTTCCCGCTGGGTGGAGAGCGAGGACCGCAGACTGGAACAACAGCAGCAGCTTTTTGACATGAAATTTAAGATTCTCGAGGAGGAGCTTCGGAAGCTGGCCAGCGAGAAGGAGAAGATACAGAGGCAGAAGGCTTACTACAGCAGCCTGTCGGATTCCAGGTCCGGCGGGGGCGCGGATTCCATTGTAAAGGGCGAGCTGTTTTTTTCGGGCGTGGGCAGCAGACAGTCCTTGAAGAAGCGGTATAAGGATCTGGTCAGGATCTATCACCCGGATAATGTGGACGGCGACACGGACACGATCCAGGAGATCAACAGTGAGTACAGCAAGCTGTGTGCATTGTATGGAATATAGCGGCAGAACAACGTGTAGGAGACTATGCGTTGTTTTTGTTTCACAGAAAAGACGCTGCTGCGGTAAAGTGTGAAAGAACGGAGCGCAATCCGGTCAGATATCTATAAAACAGGAGGAAGGGATATGGACAGGCAGAATCTTGTGGAGGAGCTAAAGAAGGCGTTTTCCAACGGACAGGAGGACGGCGGGGCAGAGGACACCGACGTGGAATTTCGGGAGAATACCAACACGCTTGTTGTAAAGAGCGACCGGGTGTATCAGATGAACAGCGAGCCCCAGGAGAAGAAGATGAGCGAGGAAGAGGTTTTCGAGCGCCTGCTCAGGGACCGCAGACAGCAGAAATAGCAGACGAGGGGGAAGCGGGCATGAAATGGAACAAATATACGATTGAGACGACGACCGCCGCTTTTGACTTTATCAGCGCGGAGCTGTCGGAGCTTGGGATTGAAGGCATCGAGATCACAGACAACGTGCCCCTTACGGCGGCGGACCAGGCCAGGATGTTTATCGACTTTCTGCCGGAGACGGGGCCGGACGACGGGACAGGCCAGGTGAGCTTTTACCTGGAGGAGGACGGCAGCGACCACAGAGGGCTTCTCCTTCAGGTGAAGCGGCGCCTTGAGGCGGTTCAGAGGACGGTGGATGCGGGGAGCTGCGTCATCACAGCCTCCGAGACCGAGGACCTGGACTGGATCAACAACTGGAAAAAGTATTTTACCTCCTTCACCATCGGAGACATTCTGATCAAGCCCACCTGGGAGGAGCTTAAGGAGGCGGACGCCTGCCGTACGTTAATCGAGATCGATCCGGGCATCTCCTTCGGCACGGGAAAGCACGAGACCACCCGGCTGTGCATCCGCCAGCTCATGAAGTATATCAGAGGAGATGAAGGCTTCCGGCCCGAAAACGCCGCGCCGCGTGTGCTGGACGTGGGCTGCGGCAGCGGAATTCTCTCGATTGCGGCCCTTAAGCTTGGGGCCTGCGCCGTGGCCGGGACGGACCTGGATGATGCCTGCATGGAGAGTACCCGGGAAAACATGCGGATAAACGGCCTTTCGGGCATGGACGAACACTTTTACGTGGGAAATCTTATCGACGACGAGGAGCTGCTCTCGAAAGTGGGGACCGGCGTCTACGACATTGTCGTGGCGAACATTCTTGCGCCGGTTATCATGGCCATGGCGCCGGTTGTCATGGGCTGCTTAAAGAGCGGCGGCTACTTTATCACTTCGGGCATCATCGACTTCAAGGAGGAAGAGACAAGGGCTGCCCTTGAAAAAGCGGGCTTTTTGATTACAGAGATCAACCGCGACGGGGAGTGGGTGAACATTACGGCGCAAAAGCGCTGAAAGGAGCGGCGATGAGGCATTTTTTTGTGGAGGACGGGCAGGTGACGAAGGATCGGGTTGTGATCGTGGGGCCGGATGTGAACCATATCCGAAATGCTCTGCGCATGAAGCCGGGGGAGCGGATTCGTGTCAGCGACGCCTCCGGGCATGCCTGGTTTTGCAGAATCGACGCTCTCCTGAAGGATCAGGTGGTGGCGGCCGTCGAGGAGGAGGATCTGTGCGGCACGGAATTTGCCCACCGGGTCGTCCTGTTTCAGGGGCTGCCAAAGAGCGGGAAGATGGAGTGGATCGTTCAGAAGGCGGTGGAGCTCGGCGCACATTCCATAGTCCCGGTCGCCATGAAAAACTGCGTTGTGAAGCTGGAGGAAAAGCGGGCAGGCAGCAGGAGAGACCGCTGGCAGGCCATTGCAGGCAGCGCCGCAAAGCAGTCGGGCCGCACGGTAATCCCGGAGGTGTCGCTTCCGGTCTCCTTTCGGGAGGCCGTCTCTTTTGCGTCGGGGCTTGATGCGGTGCTCGTGGCCTATGAGAACGAGAGAGGGCTTTCTGCCACGAGAGAGCGGATTCGCTCAATTCCGGAGAAGAGCAGCATCGGTCTGTTTGTGGGGCCGGAGGGCGGCTTTTCTCCGGAGGAGATCGAAGAATGCGACCGGAGCGGCTTTTGCCGCATATCCCTGGGACGGCGGATTCTTCGGACGGAGACGGCGGGGGCTGCGGCGCTTTCCATGTTAATCTATGAGCTGGACGAGTAGCTGCGGCGAAATACGGGACGAAAAATACGGCAGGAAGCAAAAAGAGAGGTATCGGATGGAAGTATATCTGGACAATTCGGCCACAACCCGCTGCAGCAGAGAGGCTGCGGCTGTTATGGCGTCTGTATTGACAACGGACTACGGGAACCCGTCGTCCATGCACCGGATGGGAATGGCTGCGGAGAACCGCATGCGCCGCGCGGCGGAGCAGATTGCCGGCACACTCCGATGTCAGGAAAAGGAGCTGGTGTTTACATCCGGCGGCACCGAGTCCAACAATCTGGCCATATGCGGCGCGGCGGAGGCGAACCGGCGCAGAGGCCGGCATCTGATCACCTCGGCCGTGGAGCACCCGTCGGTGCTTCGGACCATGGAGCGGCTTTCGGAGCAGGGCTTTGAGGTGACGTATCTGCCGGTGAACCGCTTTGGCGAGATCTCGGTGGAGGAGCTTAAGGAGGCCGTGCGGCCGGATACGATTCTCGTATCCCTTATGCAGATGAACAACGAGATCGGCGCCCTCTGCCCCACAGAGGAGGCGGCTTCTGCGGTGAAGTCGGTGAACCCCGATACGCTCTTTCATGTGGACGCCATTCAGTCCTACGGGAAAATGCGTATTTTTCCGGGGCGTATGGGCATCGACCTTTTGTCGGTGAGCGGGCACAAGTTCCACGGCCCCAAGGGGGCGGGCTTTCTCTATGTCAGAGACAGGACGAAGCTTAAGCCGCTCCTTTGCGGGGGAGGCCAGCAGCGGGGCGTGCGCTCGGGCACCGAGAACGTGCCGGCCATCGCGGGGCTTGGAGCCGCCGCTGCCGCCGCCTGGGACGGGCTCGAGGACAAGGTCGGGCATATGTTTGCGCTGCGGGAGCATTTTATCGAAACGGTTACAGAGATTGCGGGAGTCTCTGTGAACGGGAGAAGGGACCGGCAGTGCGCCCCCCACATTGTGAGCGTAAGCGCCGAGGGGGTGCGGGCCGAGGTGCTGCTCCACGCCCTGGAGGAGCGGGGCGTCTACGTGTCTGCGGGGAGCGCCTGCTCCTCCAACAGGCCGGCAGTCAGCGCAACCCTTTCGGCCATCGGCCTGCCGCGGACACTTTTGGATTCCACGGTGCGGGTCAGCTTTTGCGCCGACAACACGAGAGAGGAGATCGACTATGCGCTCGGGGTGTTCGCAGAGCTGATTCCCATGCTGCAGAAATATAAAAGACATTAGAGGACAATGACATGTACAGAGCTTTTTTAATCAAATACGCCGAGATCGTCCTCAAGGGAAAGAACCGTTATCTCTTTGAGGAGGCGCTTGTGAGAAACATTTCTTACCAGCTGAAAAACGTGGAGGGCAGCTTTTCGGTCCGCAGGGAGAACGGCCGCGTCTACGTGGAGGCGGACGGGGCTTACGACTACGACGGAACCGTGGAGGCGCTGCAGGGGGTGTTCGGAATCACCGGCATATGCCCGGTGGTGCTGACGGAGGACGAGGGCTTTGAACGCCTTGCGGAGACGGTTACGGATTTTGTGGCAGCCTCTTTCCCCGACCGGAGCTTTACCTTTAAGGTGGACGCAAGGCGCGCCCGCAAAAATTACCCGATGACGTCCATGGAAATTAACGCTGCCCTGGGAGAGCGCATCCTTATGGCGTTTCCGGAGACGAAGGTGGACGTCCATCACCCGCAGGTGATGATCTCGGTGGAGATCCGCCCGCTCATCAACATATACGCAACGGAGATTCCGGGGCCGGGAGGCATGCCGCTGGGCACGGCGGGGCGGGGGATGCTTCTGCTCTCCGGCGGGATCGACAGCCCGGTGGCGGGCTACATGGTGGCAAGGCGTGGCGTCGCCCTTGAGGCAACCTATTTCCACGCGCCGCCCTACACGAGCGAACGGGCGAAGCAGAAGGTGGTGGACCTGGCGAGGAAGCTCTCCGCCTGGGCGGGGCCCGTTAAGCTTCATGTGGTGAACTTTACGGATATTCAGCTTGACATCTACGAGAAGTGCCCCCACGAGCAGCTTACGATTATTATGCGCCGCTATATGATGTCCATCGCGGAGCATTTTGCCGGGGAGGGGAAATGTCTTGGGCTTATTACAGGGGAGAGCATCGGGCAGGTGGCAAGCCAGACGATGCAGTCTCTGGCGGTGACCAACGAGGTCTGCCATATGCCGGTGTACCGTCCCCTCATCGCCATGGACAAGCAGGAAATTGTAAAAATCGCAGAGAAAATTGACACGTATGAGACCTCCATCCTGCCCTTTGAGGACTGCTGCACGATTTTTGTGGCAAAGCATCCGGTGACGAAGCCCACCTTAAAAAGCATTGAGCGCTCCGAGAAGCGGCTGAAAGAGGTGATGGACGAGCTGGTGAAAAAGGCGGTCGATACGGCGGAGACGATTGTTGTGACAAACGAGCCGTGACGGGAGAAAAAATATGCAAATGTATGCCGGTAACTGCATACATTTGCATATTTTCGGGGTATGTATCGGCTCGTTACTCGATAATGTAAGGCTTTAACACTTCCATGATTTCGTCGAGATCGGATTCCGTGTGGATCGCCAGATCAATCGGCTTGGAGAGATCCAGGCTGAAAATACCCATAATGGACTTGGCGTCGATCACATATCTTCCGGAAATCAGGTCAAAATCGTACTCAAACTGCGAGATCGCGTTGACAAACGATTTTACTTTCCCAATGGAATTGAGCGAGATCTGTATCGTCTTCATAAAAATACCTCCTGTCTTTATACTATAATCTGTATAGTAATGGTTTTTGCAGGAAAAGTCAATGATATTATTTTTTAAGGAGAGAGAATGAAAAGAGCGGCGCTGCACAATCTGGGCTGTAAGGTAAATGCATACGAGACGGAGGCTATGGCACAGCTCCTTTCAGACGGCGGCTACACCATCGTAGACTTCGACGAGACGGCGGACGTGTATGTGATAAACACATGCTCGGTCACCAACGTGGCGGACAGAAAGTCCCGTCAGATGATCCGCCGTGCCCGGGCGAAAAACCCGGACGCCGTCGTGGTGGCCGCGGGCTGCTACGTGCAGACGAAGGAGCAGGAGGCGCTTCTCGAGGGGACGGCGGACATTCTGCTGGGAAACAACAAAAAGGGCGAGCTTTTAAAGCTTCTTGCAGGGGTGCAGGAGAAGAGAGGGAAAAAGGCGCTGTCGGACGTGACGGATATCGGCGCGGAGTGTGCCTTTGAGAATCTGAAGTCGGATAAGCCGGCGGGGCACACCCGGGCCTTTATCAAGGTGCAGGACGGCTGCAATCAGTTCTGCAGCTACTGCATTATCCCCTACGCCAGAGGGCGCATCCGAAGCCGCAGCAGAGCCGACGTAAAGGAGGAGGTGCGCGCCCTGGCCGCAAACGGCTACAGGGAGGTGGTGCTCACCGGCATCCACTTAAGCTCCTACGGAGCGGACTGCGGGGAGGACCTGATCGGGCTGATCCGGTCCGTTCACGAGACGGAAGGGATTGAGCGCATCCGGCTCGGCTCCCTGGAACCGAAGATTGTGACGCCTGACTTTGCGGCGCAGCTTGCCGGGCTTGATAAAATATGTCCGCACTTTCATCTGTCGCTGCAGAGCGGCTGCGACGATACCCTCGCCAGGATGAACCGGAAGTACACGACGGCAGAGTACCGAAAGAGCGTTGCGCTCCTTCGGGCCGCCTTTGACCATCCGGCCATCACGACCGACGTGATTGTGGGCTTCCCGGGTGAGACGGAGGAGGAGTTTGCGAAAACGAAGGCGTTTCTTTCCTCTGTCCGCTTCTACGAGATGCATATTTTCCGCTACAGCAGAAGGAAGGGCACGAGAGCGGATGCCATGGAGGGGCAGGTTTCGGAGAAGCTTAAGGCGGCAAGAAGCGGCGAGCTGCTCGCCATGGAGCGGAGGATGTCGGAGGAGTTTCGAAGCTACTACAGAGGCGTCAGGAAGGAGGCGCTTATGGAGGAGCTGCAGACCGTATGCGGCGTGCCGATGTACGTGGGCTACACCAGGGAGTACGTCCGGGTGGCCGCACCGTCGGAGGCGCCCCTTTTGAACCGGTCGGTCAGCGGCGTTGTCTGCGATGCCCTGGAGGAGGGCATTTACCGGCTGCAGCTGTGCTGATTATTGCTGCAATTCACACTCACGCAAGATTCCGTCAGGCTTTTTTAAAGGTGCGAATAACCGGGACTGCCCGTTGAAAGCCGCCTTCGGCGGCTGGCGTACTCCGCGCCGGCGGGCGCAGTGACTGGCGCGGGTGTGCAAAGTAACTGATTTTTTACAGTTGTATTTTTTTGCGTTTTCGTTTAAAATAATAGAATACACTACTATGCGATTCGGACAGGATCGGTGGCGCCTTAAGGGGCGTCGGATAAAGGACGGCTAATATGGACAATTTAAACAACACACAATATTTCACAGTACAGAAGGAACAGCCGATGCCGGTCGGCGACGTGCTAAGGATTGTATTTCAGGCGCTCAGCGAGAAAGGGTACAATCCGGTAAACCAGATCGTTGGTTATATCATGTCCGGAGTTCCGACTTACATTACGAGCCACAAAAACGCCCGGAGCCTGATTATGAAGGTGGAACGGGACGAGCTGGTGGAGGAGGTTCTGCGGGCATACATCCGGAACCATTCCTGGGAGTGACGGGCTTATGCGCATAATGGGGCTGGACTTCGGGTCGAAGACGGTGGGGGTGGCAGTCAGCGACGAGTTGCTTATCACGGCGCAGGGAATTGAGATCGTGCGGCGCAAAGCTCCCGCGAAGCTCAGACAGACGCTTGCGCGCATCGCGGAGCTGGCAGAGGCTTACGGAGTGAATGAGATTGTGCTGGGCTACCCGAAAAACATGAATAACACCGAGGGCGAGCGCTGCGAGAGAACGAAGGAGTTTAAGGAGCTGCTTGAGCGCCGCACCGGTCTGCCCGTGGTGCTGTGGGACGAGCGTCTGTCCACGGCGGCGGCGGACCGGTCCATGATGGAGATGGGTATCCGCAGGGAGAACCGCAGGGAATACGTGGACGAGATTGCGGCGATTTTCATTCTGCAGGGGTATCTGGATTACCGGGCCGGACGAGCAGAGAGAGCGAAAATATCCCGTCCGGACATGTTGCATATTCAGGAATGACAGTACAGGAAGGATTCTTTTATGGAGAAGATTCGGTTTGCGGACCCTCTGACCGGGCAGACGGTGGAATTTGCGGTTGAGGAGGAGACACAGCTTAACGGCGTAAAGTATCTGCTTGTCTCGGACGGAGCGGAGTCCGGCGAAAGCGAGGCGTACATTTTAAAGGAAATCGGCGCGCAGGGGGAAGAGGTGCTTTACCAGACGGTGGATGACGAGGTGGAGTTTGCCGCACTGGCCAAAGTGTTTTCCGAGCTGGCGGATGAGGAGACGGAGGTCCTTATATCGTAGCAGAAACAAAATATTAATGGAGGATTTATGAAGAAACAGGAAAAACTAAATAGCAGGCTTAAGATTATCCCGCTCGGGGGGCTTGAGCAGATCGGAATGAATATTACTGCCTTTGAGTATGAAGACAGTATTATTGTTGTGGACTGCGGTCTGGCATTCCCGGAGGATGACATGTACGGCGTGGATCTGGTCATCCCGGATGTGACTTACCTGAGAGATAACATCGAGAAGGTGAAGGGGATTTTTATCACCCACGGACACGAGGACCATATCGGTGCGATTCCATACGTGCTGCGGGATATCAACGTGCCGATCTATGCCACAAGGCTGACCACTGCCATCATCGAGCACAAGCTGGAGGAGCACGGGATGCTTGGAAGCACCAGACGCAAGGTGGTAAAGTACGGGCAGCACATCAACATCGGATGCTTCCGCGTGGAGTTTATCCGGACGAACCACAGCATTCAGGATGCTGCGGCTCTCGCGATCTACTCCCCGGCGGGCATCGTGATCCACACCGGAGATTTCAAGGTGGATTACACGCCGGTGTTCGGGGACGCCATTGACCTGCAGCGCTTCGGGGAGATCGGAAAGAAGGGGGTGCTTGCACTTTTATGCGACAGCACCAACGCGGAGCGGCCGGGCTTTACCAACTCGGAGAAGTCTGTCGGAAAGACGCTGGACAACATCTTCGCCGAGCATAAGAGCACCCGGATTATCATCGCGACCTTCGCCTCCAACGTGGACCGGGTGCAGCAGATTATCAACTCTGCGGACCGCTACGGAAGAAAGGTGGCCATTGAGGGGCGCAGCATGGTCAACATCATCGACATCGCCTCGAGCCTCGGCTACCTGTCGCTGCCGAAGAACATTCTGATCGACGCGGAGCAGCTTCGGAGCTACCCGGACGAGAAGACGGTGATTATCACCACCGGAAGCCAGGGCGAGTCCATGGCGGCCCTCTCCCGGATGGCCAGCGGCGTGCACCGGAAGGTTACGATCAAGCCGACGGACACCATCGTGTTCAGCTCCCACCCGATTCCGGGCAACGAGAAGTCGGTCACTTCCGTTATCAACGACCTGATGCGAAAGGGAGCGGACGTGATCTTTGAGGACGTGCACGTTTCGGGACATGCCTGCAGAGAGGACATCAAGCTGATCTACTCCCTGGTGAATCCGGAGTACGCGGTGCCGGTGCACGGAGAGTACAAGCATCTGATCGCCCAGTCGAAGATCGCGGCGGAGCTCGGGTACGACAGCGAGCACATCAAGATTCTCTCCTCGGGGGATGTGCTTGAGATCGGAGCCGACGGCGCGAAGGTCACGGGACATGTGCCGGTCGGCAATATTATGGTGGACGGTCTCGGCGTCGGCGACGTGGGAAACATTGTGTTAAGAGACCGCCAGCGCCTTGCGGAGGACGGTATTATCATCGTTGTCATGACACTGGAGGAGGGCAGCGGACAGGTGCTGGCCGGGCCGGATATTGTATCCCGGGGCTTTGTCTACGTGCGCAACTCCGAGAGTCTGATGGACGAGGCGAAGATGATTCTGGACGATACAATGACCTGGTGCAGCGACCACGGCATCACCGACTGGGGCAAGATCAAGAATGAGGTGAAGGACGCCCTGGGGGATTTCGTCTGGAAGGAGACTAAGCGCCGCCCGATGATCATGCCGATCATTATGGAGGTGTAGGGTAAGGAGTAACCTATGAACATCAACAGGGCTTTGTTTACATTTATCAAAATTGCATTTTCCGTAATGGTTGTGCTTCTGATTGTCTACGGCGCGGTGAATCTGTGCCGCGTCGGCTACGATTACGGCTACCGCCTCTTCACGGAGCCTGCGGTGGACGAGGCTCCGGGAGTGGATATGATGGTGCAGGTGAAGGCTGACATGTCGGCGTCGGATATTGCCAGGACGCTGGAGGAGAAGGGGCTTGTGAGAGACAGCAGCCTCTTTTACATCCAGATGAAGCTGTCCTCCTTTGATAAAAAAATAAAGCCGGGCGTCTACACGTTAAACACCTCCATGAAGCCGAAGGAGCTGATGGCGGCAATGGTGCCCAGGGAGGAGACCGAGAGCACCGAGGATACCGAAAATACAAAAAAAGCTGCAGAAGATGAGACGGAGGATACGCAGGATGCGAAGGAGGAGGGCGCATGATTATCGGAGAGCGGCTGGATGCGTACATCAATTCGCTGGACGCCGGCATGACGCCTTTTTTAGAGGAGCTGGAGAAAAAGGCTGTCGAAGGCGGCGTGCCGGTAATCCGAAAGAGCATGCAGACCTTCTTAAGACTTCTTCTGGCCATGAAAAAGCCGAAGCGGATACTGGAGGTTGGGTCGGCGGTTGGATTTTCCGCCCTTCTCATGGCGGAGTACGCCCCGGCAGACTGCCGGATTGTGACCATCGAAAATTACGGGAAGCGGATTCCGCTGGCGAGAGAGAATTTTGCGGAGGCCGGGAGAGAGGAGCAGATCACGCTCCTTGCAGGGGATGCGGCAGATGTGCTTAAGACGCTGTCGGAGCCCTTTGACCTGATCTTTATGGATGCGGCGAAGGCCCAGTATATCAATTTTCTTCCGGAGGTGCTTCGGCTGCTCTCCGTCGGCGGAACGCTTGTGAGCGACAACGTGCTGCAGGAGGGGGAGATTGTGGAGTCCCACTACCTGCTGACCAGGCGAAAGCGCACGATCCACAGAAGGATGCGGGAGTATCTGTACGTGCTGACCCACAGCAAGGAGCTTGTGACGGCGGTTCTTCCGGTGGGGGACGGCATCACGGTGAGTGAGCGGGTGGCAGTTTCGAAAAATGACGGGAGCAGTGAGGAAGCATGAGAGAGATTGAGTTACTTGTCCCGGCCAGCAGCCTGGAGGTGTTAAAGGTGGCCGTAATCTACGGCGCAGACGCGGTATACATCGGCGGCGAGGCCTTCGGGCTTCGGGCGAAGGCGAAGAATTTTTCCATGGAGGAGATGGCCGAGGGGATCGTGTTTGCCCACAAAAGGGGCGTGAAGGTCTATGTGACCGTGAATATTTTAGCACATAACAGGGATCTTGACGGGGTGAGAGCGTACCTGACGGAGCTTGGAAATATGAAGCCGGAGCGGCCCGACGGGCTGATTATCGCAGACCCTGCGGTGTTTGTGACGGCGGGGGGAGTCTGCGATATTGACCGGCACATAAGCACCCAGGCCAACAACTGCAACTACGGCACCTTCCGGTTCTGGCACGGGCTGGGAGCCGCAAGGGTGGTGACGGCAAGAGAGCTTTCCCTTGCGGAGATCCGGGAGATCCGCGCCAACGTCCCGGACGAGCTGCAGATTGAGACCTTTGTCCACGGGGCCATGTGTATCTCCTACTCGGGCAGATGCCTGCTCTCCAACTATTTTACCGGCAGGGATGCAAATCAGGGGGCCTGCACGCACCCGTGCCGCTGGAAGTACGCGGTGGTGGAGGAGAAGCGGCCCCGGGAATATTTTCCGGTGTACGAGAACGAGCGGGGAACCTACATTTTTAATTCCCGGGATCTGTGCATGATCGATCATATACCGGATCTGATTGAGGCGGGAATCGACAGCTTCAAGATTGAGGGGCGCATGAAGACGGCGCTCTATGTGGCGACGGTTGCAAGGACGTACCGCAGAGCCATCGACGATTATCGAAAGTCCCCCGAAACATACCGGGCCAATATGTCCTGGTATGAGGAGCAGATCAGAAGCTGCACGTACCGGCAGTTTACCACCGGCTTTTTCTACGGGAAGCCCACGGAGGAGGCGCAGATCTACGACAGCAACACCTACGAGAGGGGGTACACCTACCTTGGGCTTGTGGGAGAGCGGAATGAGAGGGGCATGTACCGGGTGGAGCAGCGCAACAAGTTTTCGGTGGGAGACGAGATCGAGATTATGAAGCCAGACGGGCGCAACGTGAAGGCGACGGTGCGCGCCATGACAGACGAGTCGGGTGAACCCATTTCCTCCTGTCCGCATTCCAGGCAGGTGTTCTATGTGGATACTGGCGTGGAGGCGGAGGCGTATGATCTGCTGCGAAGGCCGGAGGCTGCGCCGGTTTTTCAGGATCTGTGAGGGGATTCCCCATGGGAGGAGCGATATATGAGAATCGGTGTCTGTGACGACAACCGTGAGGTTCGGGAGCTGATCTTTGGGAAGGTGAGGGGACTGTACCCGGCGGAGGCTGTGACGGTCTACGAGTCGGGAGCAGCGCTCCTTGCGGAAAATGAGCCTTTGGACATTCTCTTTCTGGATATAAAAATGCCGCCGCCGGACGGCATGGAGACGGCCAGGAGGCTGCGGGAGCGAAGCGATTCGACCGAGCTGATTTTTGTGACGGCTTTTCGGGATTATGTGTTCGACGCCTTTGACGTGGGGGCCTTTCACTATCTGCTGAAGCCGTTTTCCGACGAGAAGTTCGCGCAGGTTTTAAACCGGGCGGTGGAGCAGTGCAGGAAAAGGGAGAGCGGTCCCGGACAGAGGCGGCCGTCGCTTCTTGTTATGTCTAAGGGAAAGCATCGGACCGTGTACTTATCTGACATTGAGTACGCGGAGGTGTACGACCGAAGGATTGTGCTCCACACGGCGGCGGAGGACATTGAGTACTACGGGAGAATGAAGGAGCTGCAGCGGGAGGCGGGGGAGGATTTCTGCCGGACCCACCGGGGGTATCTTGTGAATCTGGATTACGTGGAGCGCTACGACGCGACGACCGTCTGGCTGAAGCGGGGGGAGGTTCCCGTGGCCAGAAAACAGTTCGCGGAGTTTGTGCGCTGTTACATGGGTTATATCAACAGGAAAAGGGGCGATTAGTTGAGCCGGATTGATTTCTGTTATGAATTTGCGCTGGCAGTGTATTCCCTGTGCACCACGGTGTTTGCGGCGTACTGCTTTGCGGTGTTTGTCAGGCCTTTTCTGTCGGCGAGAAGGCGCGCGGGGGCTGTGGGGGCTGTCTTTGCTGGTATTGTGCTGGCGGCGGATCTGGTCCCTTTTTACGTGAATGTGATGGCCGTGTATGCAGCGGCCATGTCTGCCTCGTTTCTTGTGATGATCTGGCGGGACCGATCGTATTTTGCCCAGAAGCTCTTTCTTGCGGTTACGTTTTTTTGCGTCCGCTGGCAGGCTTTCCGCGTGGTGGCCTGCATCGGAAACGCCGGTCATCTGCTGGCGGGACGCCTGTTTTCATCTGAAAATGACTGGTTCTGGTTTTATGTTTTTGTGCTTCAGCTTGTATCGGAGGCGCTTCTTGGCAGCCTTCTCATGTGCGGGGCATTTTTTTGTCTGCGCAAAGCTTACGGGAGCGAGCCGGAGCACATGACAGGCAGCGAATTTTTTCTTCTTGTGATGCCGTCGGTGTCGGGGCTTGTGGCATACGCCGTGCTTCGCTATTTCAATTATGTCTATGGGAGGGACACGGGGAAAAGCCCCTTCGAGCTGTACGGCGGCTACGATATTCTGATGCTTTTATACAGCCTGTTCTGCTTTCTTGTCATATTTGCGGGGACGTATGTGTTCCGCCGGTGGAAAAACGAGAGTGTCAGTGAGACGCAGCGGGAGGTTTTGGCCCGGCAGATTGAGGACATGAAGAGAAGCATCGCTTACACGGAGCTTCTCTGGCAGGATATGAGGAGCCTGCGCCACGACGCGAAAAACCACTTTATCACGCTGGAGCGGCTGTGGGAAAAGGGCTCGATTCAGGAGGCGAGAGAGTACGCGGCGGCGTTTCAGCGGCAGCTTTTGGACGTTGTTTTCGAGGAGGGAACCGGAAGCCCGGTGACGGATGTGATTTTGTCCGGCCGAAAAAAGGAGATGCAGGAGAAGGGAATCCGCTTTGCGTGCGATTTTAGTTTTCCGGGGAGCGGGAGAATCGACGCCTTTGACATCAGCGTTATACTGAACAACGCATTGGACAATGCAGCCGCAGCGGCGTCAAAGGAGCACTGCCCTTTTGTGCGCCTGTCCTCCCGGCGCGTGAAAAATATGTATATCATCGAGGTGGCAAACAGCTTTTCGGGCAGCCTTTTTCCGGACAAAAGGACGGGGCTGCCCCGCTCCGAAAAGGCCTCCTGCGGGCACGGGGTGGGGCTTTTGAATATCCGCCGGGTGGCGGCAAAGTATTACGGGGACCTGGAGATCGGCACGGAAAAGTGCGACGGCGGGGCGTGCTGTGTGCTGCGGGTGATGATGCAGCTTCTGTGAGCTTCTTTCGTTCTTTTACAGCAAAAAATGTGTTTTCTGCGGCAAATGGGTTCACCGGACCTCCATCGTTTTCGATATACATGGCAGGAGCGGCAGTATTGCCCGATTGATTTGCGAAAGAAAGGAGAACGATTATGGTTATTGGCAGAATTGGCGCAGAGAACAGTATGCCGGCGGCGCAGCCGGCTGTCGGTGCGGGGGAGGATGCCGTCAGCAGAAATCTGAAAAAACAGATTATGAGCCAGCAGGAAAAGCTAAAGGAGCTCTCGAACAACGGCGACATCAGCATGGAGGAGAAGATGAAGCGCAGGCAGGAGATTCAGCAGGAGATCGCGCGGCTGAATCAGGAGCTCAGGCAGCATCAGATCGACGTAAAGACAAAAGAGCGGCAGGAGCGCATGGAGCAGACGAAGCAGTCCGAACAGAGAACCGGACAAAAGGAGGGGACTGAAAAAGCGGATACCGGGCTCTCCGGCGGCAGCCAGCAGGCGCTGATCGGTGCGGACACTGCGTTAAAGCAGTCCAGGGCCTGCGACACCGTGGAGATTTCCATGGAGGGCAGGGCGCGGGTTCTGGCGTCGGAGATTGAGCTGGACGCGGGCAGACGGTGCACGGATACGACGCGAAAGAGAGAGGAGCTGTCGGATGTGAAGGAGCGGATGGAGGATGTGAGCGCATACCGGTCTTCGGCCCTCTCGGATGCCGAAGAGAGCATGGAGAACATCCGCAGAGCCGAAGAGGAGGACAGAAGGACCAAAACGGAGGAGGCGGAAGAGGAAACGAAAGATAAGGAGAACTGATGTTTACCCGATCTGTTTGTCCATCTTCAGAATGTGGTTGATGAGCCAGCCGCCCAGGAACTGGATCAGCTCCTGCAGATATTCCTGCTGGTTGTCGTCAATCGAGTCCAGGTCGTCGATGTCGATCTCCGTGAGGCGGGCCACAAAGGCGGCGTGAGCCCGCTTCTGGGCCTCGATGTCCGGATAATTGATCTTTTGCATGTAGTTTTCCTCGTCGGCGAAGTGAAATTCGGTGTAGGAGCGCAGCTCATCCAAAAGGCGCATGATCTCGTCGAACTTGTCGTGGAGCAGGTTGTTGTGAATCACTTCGTTCACGTCGCGGATGATCTCAAACAGGCGCATGTGCTCCCTGTCGATCAGCTCGATTCCGGTGCGGTATCGGTCGGTGAAAGCAAACGGGTCCTCTGCGGCCGGCTGCCTTCCGATCATCATGTCGCTGCTTAAAATGTGGCGGTAGAGCCAGCGCACCAGGAAGATGAGAATCTCATTCAGCTTTTCGGCGGCGTTGTCCTCTGTCACGGAAGCGGACAGAAGGGCCGCAAGCTTTTCGCGGAAGGCCGCGTGCTCCTTCCTCTGCAGCACAAGCTCCGGGTCTTTTGTCTTTTCCATGTACGCCTCTTCGTGGGCAAAGTGAGTGTTTGCGTAATCTTTTAGCTCCGCCAGTATACGGCAAACCGGCGCCGCCGCGGCGGACTGTAAGGCCAGAAGCTCCGCGGCCTCGTTGATCAGGTCAAACAGCCTGCGGTGCTCCCTGTCGATTTCTTCGATTCCAATGATGCAGTCTTCGGTAAACTGGTACATATCATTTCCCCCTGTTTTTAATCGGTATCTGTTATTATCTGCGGTAAAAGTCCACAATGCGGTCGAGCCTTGCGGTCATGTTCATGAGCAGCGCATCCAGCAGTGTGACGGCGGCCATGGACTCCACCACGACAACGGCTCTCGGCACGATAATCGGATCGTGCCGTCCCTTAATCTCTATGCTTATCTCCCCGCCGTTTCGATTTACGGTGTTCTGCTTTGCGGCGACGGACGGCGTGGGCTTTATGGCGGCGCGGAATACAAGGGGCGCCCCGTCGGTCAGCCCTCCGAGCGTTCCGCCGGAGTGGTTCGTCCTCTTTTTTACCGCGCCGTCCTTCATGCAGAAGCTGTCGTTGTTGGACTGTCCGGTGGCCGCAGCGGCTCCAAAGCCGTCTCCGATCTCAAAGCCTTTGACGGCCCCGATGGAGAGTATGGCCTTTGCGAGGGCGGCGTCGATCTTCTCAAAGACCGGCTCCCCAAGCCCCGCGGGAAGCCCGGTCACGACGCACTCGCAGATGCCGCCGGCGGAGTCCCTGCGCTTCATGCAGTCCGACAGGTAGTCCGCAGCGGCGGCTGCTGCTGCGGCGTCCGGCATACAGAGGTCGTTTTCTGCGATTTGCTTTTGGTCAAAGCGGGCCCTGTCGGCGGTGACGGGGCCGATGGAGAGCGTGTACGCCGTGACGGTAATGCCCATACTGGCGAGCACCTTCGCCGCCACAGCCCCCGCCGCCACTCTTGCAATGGTCTCCCGGCCCGAGGAGCGGCCGCCGCCCCGGTAATCCCGGAAGCCGTATTTTGCGTCGAAGCAGAAGTCCGCGTGGCCGGGGCGGTAGTACGAGGCGATCTCGCTGTAGTCCTTTGAGCGCTGATCCCTGTTGCGCACCAGGACGGAGATGGGTGTTCCCGTGGTCCTTCCCTCGAAGACGCCGGAGAGAATCTCTGCGGCATCCGCCTCGTTTCTCTGTGTCGTGAAGCGGGACTGGCCGGGCTTTCTGCGGTCCAGGTACTTCTGGATGTCGGATTCGTCAAGGGGAAGCCCCGCCGGGCAGCCGTCAATGACGACGCCGACGCCTTTTCCGTGGGATTTCCCCCAGGTTGTGAGTTTAAAGAGTGTTCCGTATGTAGAGCCTGCTGCCATATCTGCTTTCCTTTCCTGTATGCTTCATCCTGTCTGGTTCGGTGAATGCGGCTGCTGTAAAAATCGCGGGACCCCGGACAGCTTTCTGGCCGGCCCGACGCTCTCCCGCTCCACAAATTTCGCCTCGATGATCTGCACCGGCATTGCCAGCTCCCGCTCCGGGTGGATCTGTGAGATGAGCTGGAGCATAAGCGCCTCCCCCAGCTTAAAGGAGTGGCTCTGAATCGTGGAGAGGGGCGGGATCGTGTAGGCGCTTGAGCTGATGCCGTCACAGCCCACCACGGAGACGTCCGCGGGAACCTTAAGTCCTGCCTCCCAGAGACGCTTTAAGGCCCCGATGGCCATCAGGTCGTTGACCGTAAAGACCGCCGTGAACTCGCTGCCGCAGTTTAAGAGCCTGTCTGCCGCCTCGTAGCCGGCTGCCTCGTCGGTGGCGCCGTCCCCGTCGATAAACAGCTCCGGACACATTTCAATACGAAAGCTCTGCAGCGCGTCCATGAAATCCCGGAAGCGGACATGGGGCCTCTCCGTCAGCGGAAGACCGCTTAAGAAGGCGATGCGCCGGTGCCCCAGATCCCGAAAGAGACGCACCATGTCAAAGATCGCTTTCCGGTAGCTGGTCTGAAGCGTCGCCGTCTCGTAGACCGTCGGAAGGTTCATGTCGGAAAAATCCCGGATGCTGTAGCCGCCCAGGGCGAGAATCACGCCGTCTACGCCCCTTGAGACGAGCTCGCGCATCGCCTCCCTGGTGGAGTAGTTGATGGAGAGGACGGAGACGATGTAGCCCTCCTGCTCGGCCGCGTGCTGAACGCCGCGCATCAGCCTCCCGTAGTGGGGATTCTGGATATTGTCCACCAGCATGGCCACATGTCTGGTCTCCCTGGTGGCCAGACTCTTGGCCAGAAGATTCGGGTGGTAATTGAGGGCGTCCACCGCGTCGAGCACCCGTTTTCGAACCTCCGGGGTTACATTTTTTGTGTTGTTGATGACATAGGATACGGTGGCCACGGATACATTTGCCATTTTTGCCACATCCTTGCGGGTTACTGCCATTTTTATCCTCCAAAAGCGCATAAAATCAGTACTGTTTCTGTACGCCATTTAAGTATTGTAAGATAAAACGGAGAAAAGTGCAACATGTGAAAAACCACTAATTATTCCGCTTTTTCAAAGGGGATCGGCGGTCATATGTATACATATTAGCCAAATGCAAAAAATATCGTAAAATGCGGTTGACAAACCGGATAATGAAAAATATAATACAAATATAACGAAGGTTACTCGGGTAGCTAAAGCTGAAAAATATGCATAATGACTATAGGCAGGGAGGAAAACAAAAGAAAATAGTGTCAAATCTACCCGGTGACCGGGGTAACTTTTCCTTAAAATAGTACAAAAGCACTAAACAGAGTCAGTATGCACAATATCACGAAAACAAAGGATTGGAGGAAACGAAGTTATGAAGAAGAGAAAAATCATGGCGATGCTTTTGACCGCAGCAATGACGGCGACGGCTCTGGCGGGCTGCGGCGGACCGGCGGCGGGTGACGAAAACCAGGACAGCGGAAACAATCTGGTGAATACCCAGGCGGACAATGCCGACGTGCCGGATACCGGCGCGGGGGAGGACGAACCTCAGGCCTCCGGAGGCGATAAGACCATCACGGTGAGCATGACGGCGAAGACCGGCGTGCAGGAGGGCTGGGACGCGGTGGCGGCGGCCTATATGGATCTGCACCCGGACGTGAAGGTGGTTGTGGACTTAAAGGCGGAGGAGGGGTACGACCAGTGGCTGAACAACGTGTTTGCCACAAGCGACACCACGGCGGTGGACATTGTGGCCATCAATTACGGCGGCGGCTCCGAGACCGGCAAGCACATCGACTGGAACGACTACGCGGATATGGACAGTCCGTACTCCGACGGCGTCTGGAAGGATCAGTTTCAGTATGACATGCAGACCATCGAGCCCGGAACCGGCATGTGGAAGCAGCTGTGTCTGCAGTCCACACAGGTTATGTGGTTCTACAATCAGAACATTTTCGACGAGGTGGGCGTCAGCATCCCGACTACCTGGGACGAGCTGATTGATGTGTGCGAGAAGATCGAGGCGGCGGGCTATCAGGCCATCGCCATGCCGGGCGATTACGACAGCTTCTACTCGGGCACCATGGGATGGCTGTCGCAGATCTACGCGGATCAGACCACCCGCTCCTCCATCGAGTACTGGAGAAGCCAGGAGGGCGACTTTACCTGGGATCCGGATGTGGACGCGGCATGGACCTACGACCCGACGGACCCGTGGAACGACGACACGGTGTATGTGACAAGAAATCCGGTCCGCTTCTTCCAGTCGATTCAGGACGGCACCTTCACGCCGGATACGGAAGGCATGAAGACCGTGTGGAACAACTTTGCGAAGGTGTTCCCGAAGTATGCCGGCAACGAGACGATGTTTGGAACGAACAAGGACGGCGCTCAGACGCTGTTCTATCAGGGCAAGGCAGCCATGACCGTAAACGGCGGCTGGGGTATTATGGAATTTGCCAACAACATGAAAGCGATTAACAACGGCGAGAGCATTTCCGTCAAGGACAGCGTGGTGGAGGATGCGAAGGTGTTCACCCTTGGAACCTTCTCCATGCCTACGATGGAGGGCGACGGCATTGAGGCTCCGGTGAGAACCATTGAGGTTCCGGAAGGGTTCCTCGGCGCGGTGTCCAAGGGGCAGGAGCACGACGAGCTTGTGGCGGACTTTGTGATGTACTACTCCTCCGCGGAGGGCATGAGCGTATTTTTGGATGCGGCCATTGCGGCAGGGTTTGCGCCGAGCGGCCCGTCCCTGGTATACAATGTGGACTACCCGGACGAGGTTGCCAACGCATTCGCCAACGTGAAATATGTGGGCAACGCCCAGAAGAATTACGGCAACGCGCTGAGCAGAGGTCTGTGCGAGCTGCCGGAATCCACCAGAGAGTACTACAACAACGCCCACGCGTTTCTGACGGGCTCCATCACGGTGGACGAGTATCTGAAGACGCAGGTGGAGAACTTTAAGGCCTACTTTGACGCGGCGCTGGAGAGCAAGGGCATCACGGCGGAGGATCTGGCAAATCCGGCTGCGGAGCCTGCGGGACTGAAATAGCAAAAAGCGCAGTGACAGATACCAATTTCAGAGAATACGGGGGAGGGGCTGGCTTTGGAACCGGCCCTTCCTTTTTAAACCGGATTGCAATTGACAGAACAAAGGAGCGTGGACGATGAAAAAGAAAATACTGTGGCCGGCTGCGGCAGCGCTCTTCCTGGTGCTCGGCATAGCGGCATTTTGCACAAAGGCCTTCTGCGAGAGCCGCTCGGAGGGAATCGAGAGCGCCGACATTACAACGGGCGACATGAATCAGAGCCTTGCGTATGACAGAATGCGGGGCGTCATGTACGTGGGGACCCACGGCGGCGTGCTCTCGGCCTGGCAGGACGATAAAGAGCTGTGGAAGACAAAAACGGAGGGCGCATACAGAAAGCTTGTTCTGGGAGCGGGCGGCGACAGGCTGTATGCGGCAAACGAGAGCAACCATGTGTACGTGTTTCGGACCTCGGACGGGGAGCTGCTGTTGGACATTGA
This sequence comes from uncultured Lachnospiraceae bacterium, assembly GCA_949740385.1. Lineage (GTDB taxonomy): Bacteria > Bacillota > Clostridia > Lachnospirales > Lachnospiraceae > Roseburia. The sequence continues at coordinate 13,534 of CATJJD010000212.1, read as the reverse complement.
CGTGCAGCGGAAAGCGGTGGGCGTCGCGGTGAATGCCGACGAGTCGAAAATTGCGGTGATCACAAACACCGGCTCATCCAAATCCAACCTTATGATTTTTTCCGCCGACGGGACGGAGCTCGCAAATACGCCTTACACGCTGTCGCTGCGGGGCGCAGAGTACTGTGAGGACGGCGATACACTGATGCTCGCCAACAAGCGGGGGGATGTGGAGCATGTGACGGAGAGCGGAGAGGTGCTGGCGTCCTATGGCGCAAACTACGAGATTATCCAGATGAAGGCCTGCGCCGGCGGCTACTGGGCCGTGGCAAAGGACGGGTCCTGGTTCGGGCTTGACGAAAATCTGGAGTGCATCCGAAAGGGCAAAATTGACAACACGGTAAAGGCGAAGATCAGCAGCATCGGCGTCGACACAGGCGGCGAGTACGTGGCTGTGGGGACGGAAGAGGGCTATCTGTTTGTGATGGACCCGGGCGGCCGGCAGATTTACATGGCGGACATGAAGATGAAGATCACCGATTCCGCCTCCGACGAGGGGCGCATTTTCCTTGCGGGATACGGGGATGCGGTTTTTTGCACCCACGCGAAAAATCTGCAGAACATTGAGCTGTACCAGAAGCTTGACTCCATTCTCCGGACCGCGTTGCGGGTGATTGCCGCGGCATTTCTCATCTGTGTCATCGGAAGCGTTCCAAAGCTTAAGGCGGCGTCGCTTAGGCTGCTTAAGCAGATGTGGAAGCAGCGAATGGCCTACGTTATGCTTATTCCGACCTTTGTGCTGTTGTATCTGTTTTCGTACCGGGGCATTTTTACGGCGCTGACAAGGGCCTTTACCGACTGGTCGGTGAAAAAAGGGTCGGTGGCGGAGTTCAATTTCATCGGACTGGACAATTTCAGGACAATGCTGACGGAGGGATACTTTCTGATCGGCCTTAAGAACCTGCTTCTTCTGCTTGCAGCGAACATCGTAAAGACGCTCACCGTGCCGATGGCCATCGCCTGGATGCTGTTTAACATTGCGGGCGCAAGGAGAAAGTACGTGCACCGTTTTCTGTTCGTGCTGCCGATGGTTGTGCCGGGAGTGGTGACGGCGCTGGTATGGCAGAAAATCTATGACCCGTCCATCGGCCTTCTGAATCAGATTCTGGGAGCCGTGGGACTGACCTCCATGCAGCGGGTGTGGCTGGGAGACTCCTCCACGGCCATGGGAGCCGTCATCTTTATGGGATTTCCTTTTGTGGGGGCAATGGCGCTTCTGGTGTACTACGGCGGCCTCCTTAATATCGGAAACGACGTGATCGAATCCGCCTTAATCGACGGCGGTACAAAGTGGGATATTTTCTGGAAGGTGCAGCTTCCGATGATCCGCCCCCAGATCAGCATTATGATGACGCTGACGGTGCTGGGCGCGATGCAGGAGTTCAACAGCATCTTTATTCTGACAAGCGGAGGGCCTGGAACGGCGACGTATGTTCCGGCGCTTGAGCTGTACTTAAACGCCGCCCAGTACGGCCGCTACGGGTACGCGTCGGCCCTTGGCGTGGTGCTTCTCGTATTTACGATGGCGGTGACGCTTGTGAGCAATAAACTGACGAAGGAGAGGGAGTGATGGTATGAGAAAATTGAGTGACCGGGAAAAGAAAGAGATCCGTTTTCAGACAGTTATTGAGATTATTATGGTCCTGATTCTGGTGCTGGCCTTTGTGCCCATATTTCTCATGATCGTCATGTCCTTCAAGTCCACCTGGGAGGTGTTCAACAATTTCTTCGGGCTGCCGCAGCATGTGGAGTGGAGCAACTACAGAGGGGCCTTTGACTACCTGTCCGGCAATATGTGGAACACGCTGATGATGGTTGCGGTTGCGGTGGTTCTTACGCTGGTGCTCTCGGTGCTGGGGGGCTACGCCTTTGCCACCAGGAATTTTCCGGGAAAAAATCTGCTGTTTGCCATGATTATGGCGGTGATGATGATTCCGGGAGTTTTGTCCCTTGCGGCCAACTACACGCTGATTATCGAATACGGGCTGTTAAATTCCCGCTGGGCGGTGATTCTGTGCTGGATCACCGGGGGGCAGGTGCTTGGAATTATTCTCTGCCGCAACTCCATTGAGGCGCTGCCGCAGGATCTGTTTGAGGCGGCGCGGATTGAGGGGTGCGGGGAGTTTCGGCTTCTGTTAAGCATCACGGTGCCCCTTGTGAAGCCCATTTTGTCCACGGTTGCGGTATTAAAGGTTGTGGACTACTACAACGACTTTATCTGGCCGATGATGGTGATCGAATCTAACGCCAAACAGGTGGTGACGGTTGTGTTAAAGGTGTTTACGTCATCCCAGGACGTGTCCAACATCGGGATTATGTTTGCCGGATATGTCATTGCGACGATTCCGCTCCTGATTCTGTTCCTGTTTACGTCCCGGCTCTACATGGAGGGGCTGACGGCCGGAGCGGTGAAGGGCTAGTACAAAAGCAGCAATATCCGCGCGATTGACCGCGCAGAAATGAGGAAAGCATGAAAATAGAAAAACTGAGAACCAATCACATCAAAAACCCGCTGGGATATCGGATGGAGCATGTGAGCCTCTCCTGGGTTGTCACGGAGGCGAAGGGTCTTCGGACAAAAAAAGCCAGGGTGGAGGTGAGCCGGGATGCGCAGTTTGCGGACTGCGTGTCCGACAGCGGAGAGAGAGAGGATCTGGACAGTCTCCACTATGATCCAAAGATAGAGTTGGCTGCTGCGACCCGCTACTACTGGCGGGTTCGGGTGTGGGATGACGCGGGGGATACGGCGGTGTCCAATCCGGCGTGGTTTGAGACGGCGGGGGACCTTTCGGGGGCGAAATGGATTACCGCTCCTTTTTCCGGGGAAATCCATCCGCTGTTTCGAAAACGCATCACGCTAAGGGACGAGGTGAAAAGCGCGCGCCTTGCGGTGAGCGGCCTTGGCGTCTACGAGGCCTGGATCAACGGGAAAAAGGCGGGGGACGAGTATCTGGCTCCCTTTTACAACGACTACAATCTCTGGATTCAGTACCAGACCTACGATGTGACGGAGCTTTTGCACCGGGGGGAGAACGCCCTTGGCGTTATGCTTGGAAACGGCTGGTACAAGGGTCGCTTCGGCTTTGTGGAGCACATGGACCGGCTCTACGGGGATAAGTTTTTTCTGATTATGAAGCTGGATGTGACCTACCGGGACGGGGGGACGGAGGTCATCACAAGCGACGGCAGCTTCCTGTGCGCAGAGTCTCCGGTTATCGAGAGCAGCATCTACGACGGCGAGGTCTGGGATGCGGGAAGGGAGACAGAAGGCTGGGCGGACGTGATCTGCGAGGAGAGCGGCTTCGTTCCTGCGGTTGAGACGGAGGGGCCGGCTGCGCCGCTTACGCCAAGGATGAGCCTTCCGGTAAAAATTATGGAGGTGGTCTCCCCGAAAGAATTGATCGCTACGCCGGCGGGGGAGCAGGTACTGGATTTCGGGCAGAATATGACGGGCTGGGTGGAATTTGTGTGCGGCGAGCCGGAGGGGACAGAGATCCTCCTTCAGTTCGGAGAGATTCTGCAGGACGGAAATTTCTACAATGAGAACCTGCGGACGGCGAAGCAGGAGTTTCGCTATATTTCCGACGGAAAAAGGGCAAAGGTGCGGCCGCATTTTACCTTTTACGGCTTCCGGTACATGAAAATTACCGGCATGTCCGCAGTTTTGCCGGAAAACTTTAAGGGGTGCGTGATCTACTCCGAGATGGAGCGCACCGGAAATATTGTGACGGACAACGGGAAGATCAACCGGCTCTTCTTAAACGCCCTCTGGGGACAGAAGGGGAATTTTCTGGATGTGCCGACGGACTGCCCCCAGCGTGACGAGCGGATGGGCTGGACGGGGGACGCCCAGGTGTTTGCAGCCACTGCCGCTTTTAATATGTACACACCGGCATTTTTTGACAAGTATCTCTACGATATGAAGCTGGAGCAGGATACGCTGGATGGCGGCGTGCCTCATGTGGTGCCGGATATTTTGGGGCAGATTCACAGACTTTTGCATGAGCGGGACAAGCAGACCGACAATGTGTCGGTGAACACGGCGGTGAACGCCTGCGCCTGGTCGGACGCGGCCACCATTATCCCCTGGACGATGTACATCATGTACGGGGATAAGGGAATGCTTGCGGGCCAGTACGGGAACATGAAGGACTGGACCGACTGTATCCGAAAAATCGATCTGGAAAAGTGCGGCGGCAGCTATCTGTGGACCGACGGCTTTCACTACGCGGACTGGCTGGCGCTGGACAATTACCATAAGGGCTCAAGCTTCGGGGCGACGGACCCCTACTTTATCGCCAGCGTCTACTATTACTATTCCGCCTCACTGACGGCGAAGGCGGCGGCCGCGCTGGGAAAAGAGGAGGATGCGGCTTACTACGGAAAGCTTGCGGGCCATGTGAAGGCTGCGATCCAAAAGGAGTACTTTACCGCAACCGGAAGGCTTGCGGCGGACACCCAGACGGGGCTGGCCCTTGCGCTGTTCTTTGACCTTGCGCCGGAGGGGGCAAAGGAGCGTCTGACCTCTGACCTGCTTCGAAAGCTTAAGGAGGAGGAGATGCATCTGACTACGGGATTTGTGGGAAATGCGTTTCTCTGTGCCGCGCTGGCGCAAAACGGCCTGTCGGATGCAGCCTACACGCTGCTTTTGAACGAGGACTACCCGAGCTGGCTGTACCAGGTGAACATGGGGGCGACGACGGTGTGGGAGCGCTGGAACTCGGTGCTGCCGGACGGAAAAATCAGCGACACGGGCATGAACAGCTTAAACCACTACTCCTACGGGGCCATTGTGGAGTGGATGTACCGGTATATGTGCGGCGTGAACCCGTGCGAGGATGCGCCGGGCTTCCGGCGGTTTGTGGTGAAGCCTTACGTGGACAGCCGGTTTTCTCAGGTTTGTATGACCTTTGATTCCGCCAGCGGAAAAATTGCGGGGGGCTGGAGACGGACGGAGGAGGGCTATCTCTTTGAGGTGGAGGTTCCCTTCGACGCGGAGGCGTCCTTTGTGTTTACCTTTGACTGCAGCCGTGTGTCTGTCAACGGCGTTTCGGTTACCGGGGGGAAAAAGGGCGACAGCCTGCGGCTTGTGAAGGGACATTACGAGATTCTTGCGGTGCTGTGAGGCTTGTCAGGAAACAGGAAGGGAGGGCTTTTTGATGCAGCTTACGATTTCGGAGTACCGGGATAAGGTGAGAGCCTGCTGGCTCGGGAAAAATATCGGCGGAACGCTGGGGGCGCCGCTGGAGGGCTTTCGGGGCGTCCGGGACATCTCCTGGTACCTGCACGATGTGTCGGACGGCGTGCTGCCAAACGACGACGTGGATCTGCAGCTTGTGTGGCTGAATGCGGCGGAGCGCTACGGGAGAAGCCTTGACGCCGGCATACTGGGAGAGTACTGGCTCTCCTTTGTGACGGCGGACTGGTCGGAGTACGGGGCGGGGAAAAACAACATGCGCTACGGGCTGACTCCGCCTCTGTCCGGCTGGTACAACAACCGGAATAAGGACAGCTGCGGCTGCTTTATCCGCAGCGAGCTCTGGGCCTGCCTTGCGCCGGGGCATCCGGAAATTGCGGTGCACTATGCTTACGAGGACGCCGTCTGCGACCACGCAGACGAGGGGATGTACGCGGAGATCTTCTGCGCGGCGCTTGAGAGCGCGGCCTTTGTGGAGACGGACAGGGAAAAGCTTGTGGACGCGGCGATGACCTACATACCGAAGGACTGCGCCGTCGCGCGGGCGGTGGGCCTTGCGCAGGAGTGCAAAGCGTCAGGGCTTGACTGGAAGCAGGCGAGAAAGCGCATGCTGCAGCGCTTTCCCTGCTCCTTTGGCATGGCGAACGGATATCTCGATCCGGTGCCCGAGGAGGATGTGCCGGCGGGGCCGCTGGGGTACGACGCGCCGGCCAATATCGGGCTTATGATGATTGGCTGGGTGTACGGGGAAGGCGATTTCGCAGAGAGCATCTGCATTGCCGCGGGCTGCTGCGAGGATGCGGACTGCACGGCGGGGACACTCGGGGCGATTCTCGGGATTATCGGAGGCTGCGCAGCCATCGGCGAAAAGTGGCTTGCGCCGGTGGGGGATGTGATCAAAACCTGCTCCGTCGATGTGACGAAGCGCTGTCTTTCGATCCCGAAGACCGTGAGCGAGCTGTCTGCGCGGGTTGTGAATCTGATGCCGGTGTTTCTGCACGGATTCTGCAGGCTGAACGAAGACGGGGTGCTGGAGCTTGACCCGGTGGAGAGTATTTACCGGAACCGGAGGGACGCAGGCTTTGGCAATGTCCGGGTGTTCTCGGAGGAGGCGGCTGTTTCTCCGGTTCATGTGAGGGCGTCCTGCTGTCTGTTCGACGTGCAGGTGTTTTATGACGGGAGTCTGTCGGTGCACAGGGAGATCACAAAGCGCTTTCATGTTAAAATCCGAAACCGGCTTCACAGCCAGCAGTGGCTTTCGGTGAAGCTTTTGCTTCCGGAGTCCTTTCAGGGGCTTCCGGCGGACGGTTTTGACGTGAATCTTGACCAGAATCACGGGGGGCGAGAGGTGACGGAATTTGATTTTGCGGTTGTGCCGAAGGGTCTGACGGAGGGAAGGTATGAGATTGTGATGCGGCTTTCGTCCCACGGGCGGTTTACGAAGCTGTTTGTCTGCCTTCCCCTTGTGACCGGCTGGAGCGCAGAGTAAGAGAGGAGGATAAGGCTATGGGGCGGACGGATCTGATTCCCGCAGAGGGAAATTTTTATAAGGCGAATCTTCACTGCCACACGACTTACTCGGACGGCATGCTGACGCCGCAGCAGGTGAAGGAGCTGTACATGGAGAGGGGATACAGCATTGTGGCCTTCACGGACCACAACCGCTATGTGTATCATAAGGAGCTTTCGGAGGAGCGTTTTCTTCCGCTGGCCGGCTACGAGGTCAACAATGACGGCAGGAAGGGCGAGGGCGGGCATCCGATTGCAGACCACCTGTGCGCGCTGGCCCTCGACCCGGAAAGGGCGCAGATGGTGGAGAGACCGGTGGTGTACGACAGTGAAAAGATCAATGAGATGATTCAAAGGCTGCGGGAAGCCGGCTTTATCGTCAATTACAATCATCCGGCCTGGTCGCTGGAGCACACGGAGGATTTTCTGGCGCTGCATGGCATCACATGCTTTGAGGTGTTCAACTACGGCGCGGAGGTTTCCACCGGGGCCGGCTACGGGGATCAGCAGTACGATCTCTGGGTAAAGAGCGGCAGAAGAGCCTTTCCCATCGCGACGGACGACAACCACAATCCGCCGGTGTACGAGACCGGCGGGGGGCCGGGGCCAGATTTTGACTCCTGCGGCGGGTTTACGATGATAAAGGCGAGGGAGCTTACTTACCGGGCGGTGACGGACGCCATCTGCGCCGGCCATCTCTACGCGTCAAACGGCCCGCTGATTGAGGGGATATATCTGGAAAATGACCGGCTTGTCATTGACTGCGGCCCGGTCTGCTCCGTGATGATGAAGGACTGCGGCATCAACAATGCCTGGGCGATATACGACGGGGCGGACAGCATCACGCACGCCGAGATTCCCCTCTCCGCAGTGCGAAGAGAGTTCGGCGGGGCCGTCCGGGCGGTGCTGATGCGAAAAGACGGAAAGCGGGCCTGGACGAACGCCTGGGATCTGGATGAGATGGGATTCTGAATGTGGGAAAGTGGATTTTAAATCGAAATATAATTATATCAGGATTTAAATTTAGAGAGGAGGCGCTATGGGGATCTATACGCATGACAGGGAGGTGTTTTCCGCGAAGAAGGCGCTCGGCTGCGGTACGGAGGATTTGAGAGAGCTTGGAATCGAGCACACGCTGATCAACATCAATCTGCCGGCTCTTATGTGGGAGGAGCCGCCGGCGGATGCGATTTCTTTTGTGTGCGAAGGGCGAAAGTACTGGTTTGACGCGGAGGCGGTGGCGGCCATCGACCGGCAGCTCCTTTTTGCCTGGCAGTACGGGATTTCCGCCACGGCCATTCTTTTGAACGCGCCGGAGCGGTTTGAAAGCCACAGGGAGGAGGCGCTGCTTAAAAAGGTGCTGCACCCGGATTTCGACAGCAGCGATGAGAATGCGTTTATCAGCGCCTTTTCCATGGATACGGAGACGGGGCGAAGCTATTACCGGGCCTTTGTGGAGTTTCTCGCCTGCCGCTATATGGCGGACGACGCAGGGTACGGCAGAATCACCGGCTTTATCGTGTCCAACGAGGTGAACAGCGGCTGCATCTGGGGAAATGCCGGGGAGAAGACGGCGGAAGCGTACTGCAGGGAGTACACGAAGGCGCTGCGGCTCACCTGGGAGGCGGCCCGCGTATACTGGGAGCACGCGCAGGTGTTTCTGTCTCTGGACCACTGCTGGGGGGAGCGCTTTTATGCGGACCGGCCGCTCGGCACGTATCCGGGGCGTGAGGTGGTGGATCTGGTGTGCCGGTTTGCGAAGGAGGAGGGGGATTTCGGGTGGGGAATTGCGTACCATCCGTACCCGGAGGATCTGCATTTCCCGGACTTTTACAATGACCGGACCGCCGGCTTTTACTTTGACACGAAAAAGATTACCTTTAAAAACATCGAGGTTCTGCACGCCTACATGGGGCAGGAGGCGTTTCTGTACGAGGGGGAGCGCAGGCCGATTATTTTGTCGGAGCAGGGCTTTCACGCAGGATACGACGGGTTTACGGAGAAGCAGGGGGCGGCCGGGTACATTCTGGCTTATCAGAAGGTGACGGCGCTGTCCGGCATTCTCTGGATGACGGTTCACGCGTACCTGGACAACCCGAAGGAATTCGGGCTTCGTCTTGGAATACGGGAGCGAAGCATGGACGGTTCGCCGGGGAGAAGGCGGCCGGTCTATGAGGCCATGAAGGCGATGGGGACGAATCGGGAGGAGGAGTGCATCCGCTGGGCGAGGGAGTTTATCGGGGAGGAGCTGTACGACAGACTGCTGCACCCTGTGGTGCATGAAGGTGATGAGGATAAATCAAAAGAGATGGATTTCTGAGTCCGGGGATTCGATTTACCGGATGCTTGTCCCGATTGTGTTCGAGCTGCTCTTAACGTTTCTGATCGGCAGTCTCAACCAGCTGATACTGAACCGTTTTTCAGAAAATGCGGTGGCGGCCACAACGGGAGCCGGGAGCTTTCTTTCGCTGATGCTGAATCTGTACGCGGTGTCCTATGTGGGACAGGGAATTTTGCTGGCGGCCTGCAGTGGGAAGAGGGAGTATGTCACAGGGGGAAAGATCTGGGTGGTCAGCATCCTTGACAATGTGCTTCTCGCCCTGATTCCCGGGGCGGTTGGGGTGTTCGCAGGCGGCTTTGTGCTGACGCTCATGCAGACGCCGGATGAGCTTTTTTCCATGGCGAGAGAGTATCTTGGGGTGGCTCTTGGGCTTTCGGTGTTTCAGGGAATCGCCATGACGAGCGCCGCGGCGTTCCGCGCTGTCGGGGATATGAAGACGGCGATGATGGGAAATGTGCTGATCAACGGCAGCTGCGTGCTGATGAACGGGCTGATTCTGGTGTGCGTTCCTTTTGACCGGCAGCGCATTTACCAGTATGCACTGGCAGGGGTGCTGGCCCAGCTGCTCGGCGTCTGCTTTTATTTCCAGCGGATGCGGCGAAACGAGCATTTTCGAAGCAGCGGCTTTCGTATTCTTTCCCGGGGTGACTTTCCAAAAATTTCGAGAAAAATTTTCGGGATGGGGTTTTTCGGCGGGATGGAAGGGGTGATCTATCTGATCTCCCAGACGGCCGTAATGTCTCTGATCGCGGGTCTTGGCACCCGGGCGCTTATGGTGAAGGGGTACTGCGGAAATCTTTTTAATTACCTGACGCTGCCGGCCTCTGCGGTGCCGCTGGCAGCAGCCACGGCAATCGGCATGAGCATCGGGATGCAGCAGGAGGAGCGGGCACTTTTATGCTTCCGGAAATGTATGCGGCTCACGCTCGGCGCGACGCTTGTTCTGTGCTTTTTTGCAATTCTGTTCGGGCGGTCGTTTCTCTCTTTGTATGTGGAGGACGAGGGGATGCTGGATGCCTGCGTCAGACTTTTGTACTTTGACGTGGCTGTGGAGCTGTGCCGCAGCGTGGCAGCCCTTATGGTGAGCAGCTTAAAGGCCATCGGGGATGTGCAGGTTCCGTTTTTTATGGTGATCGCGGGCTCGGCACTCAATGTGGGCGTCTCCTGGCTGCTTGGCATTCGTCTGGGGTACGGGCTGTACGGCATATGGGCCGGGTACGCGGCGGATCTGGCGTTTCGGGGGCTTTTGGGAATTGCGGTGTGGCGGAAGCATGTGCGGGAGCATGCGTATCCCGTGCGGGCTGCGCTGCAGCAGGCATCTTTCCTTTGAATATATGTATTTTCCGGTGCACAGACTTTCTGCTGTACGGATTGAAAATGTGCGTTAAGTTTGTTATACTGTCTGTACTTCCATTGGGAGTGTCTGCTGTCGGAATGACAGGACATAAAGAAATACGGAGAATGACAAAGGGCAGAGTATGAGTTGTTAAAGAGGGAGTGGCGCGCAAAGCGCGCCTGCTTCCACACGGTGCACGGGGATATTCAGACGCCGGTGTTTATGAATGTGGGGACGGTGGCGGCCATAAAGGGCGCGGTGTCCACGGAGGATTTAAAGGAGATCGGCTGTCAGGTGGAGCTGTCCAACACGTACCATCTGCATGTGCGCACCGGGGATAAGCTGATCCGTGAGCTGGGAGGGCTGCACCGGTTTATGGTGTGGGACCGGCCGATTCTGACGGATTCCGGAGGATTTCAGGTGTTTTCCCTGGCGGGGCTTCGGAAAATTAAGGAGGAGGGTGTCTATTTTAACTCTCACATCGACGGGGCGAAGATTTTTATGGGTCCGGAGGAGAGCATGCGGATTCAGTCGAATCTCGGCTCCACCATCGCAATGGCTTTTGACGAGTGTCCCAACGCCCTTGCGGACCGGGCATACGTGCAGGCCTCGGTGGACCGGACGGCCCGCTGGCTTGTGCGCTGTAAGGAGGAGATGGCGAGGTTAAACGGTCTTTCGGATACCATTAACCAAAATCAGCTTCTGTTCGGCATCAACCAGGGGGCGATTTTTTCCGACATCCGCATCGACCACGCGAAGCGCATCGCGGAGCTTGGGCTGGACGGCTATGCGGTTGGGGGACTTGCGGTGGGGGAGACCCACGAGCAGATGTACCATATACTGGACGAGACGGTGCCGCACCTTCCGGCGGACAAACCAACCTACCTGATGGGGGTGGGGACGCCGGCCAATATTTTAGAGGGCGTGGAGCGGGGAATCGACTTTTTTGACTGTGTGTATCCGAGCCGCAACGGGCGGCACGGGCATGTGTACACGAACGAGGGGAAGTTAAATCTCTTTAATCAGAAGTTCGAGAAGGACATGCGCCCCATCGAGGAGGGCTGCGGCTGCCCGGCGTGCCGGACGTATGGCAGGGCGTATATCCGCCACCTGCTAAAGGCGAAGGAGATGCTGGGGATGCGGCTTTGCGTGCTGCACAATCTGTATTTCTATAATACGATGATGGCGGAGATCCGGGAGGCGCTGGATGAAGGGCGGTTTCGTTCGTATAAGGAGGAGAAGCTTTATCGGATGGGGCAGGCGGATGAGGGAAAAGAACAGATACGCTTAGATGAAGAATGGGGGAAGCCAGAATCATGATAACAGCAGCATTATTTCCGTTCCAAAGGGGGCTCTTCCGTTTGTAAGACATTTTCATGAATTGCAGAATTAATATCAGCTGACGGAATTGATTTCAATGCCGGAAGCCGGGGGGACAGGTAAGGACGCTGCATCTGTTTGGAATCAGCCGAATCCGGGTAGTTCCGTGGCGTATTCTTCCGGTAATAGCAGTGTAGGATAATGTCAGATGTAAGGGAGGGTGCTTTAAGAGCTTTTAGCTTTTAAAGCACCCGTTGTTTATATGTTAATAATATTAGAGACGGCGTGAGGCGGCAATCCTGCGGGTGTTCGGCGTCGGGGTCATGCCGGTCCGGCTGACGCTCTCATTCGAGCTGCTGGTATTAAATGTGGCCTGCGTTCTGTTTGGGCTGGCTGTGATTTATGTGGTAACAGAAGCGGTCAGTCCTGCGATGGGGATTGCGGCGGCTTCGTACTTTGCAGGCAGTGTGATTGCTGCCATTGTGGGAAGTGCAGTGGTAACGAAGGCAGGGCCGCTGGAATTACTGCAGGTGAAGGAATAAAAACAGATGATCATAGCAGAAAACAGGAGAAACGGCGGCCATCATCGGCCCGTCCGGCTCCGGCAAGACGACTCTGCTGCCGATCCTCGCAGAAGATGTGACGGAGAATGTATTGCCTGTGGTACTGGAATCTGTTACGGAAAAGATAGTGCGAAGATATTGTCAGTTTCAAAATTTATGATATACTATAATCAAAGAGGGGACAGTTGTGCCTGGCGAAAAAAACAGTTTGAGGGATGCTGTTATGTGCTTTCCCTTTTGCTATAATTTTGTAACAGAGAACAGTCAGATGAGAGCGGGGAAGGAAATGGTAAGTACGAAAGAGTTGTCATTGAAAGAGAAGTTTGAGAGGGTCAGGCAGTTCCGCCCGATCAACGACGTATTTTTCGAAGCGCTGGCAGACAGCACAGAGTTTTGTCAGGAAATGCTCAGGGTTCTTCTTGAAGACCCGGGACTGATTGTGGAGGATGTGGTTGTCCAGAGTAGCCGGCGGAACCTGTACGGACGTTCCGTAAGGCTGGATGCGCTATGTACGCTTGGAGATGGCGTAAAGTGTAACATTGAGGTTCAGCGCTCGCCAGGTGATGACCATGCACGCAGAGTTCGGTTCAACGCCTCGAGTATCACGGTCAAAGAGTCTCAGACCGGAGAGGCGTTTAAAGATGTTGTAGAGGTATATGTGATATATATATCAGAGTTCGATGTTTTTAAGAAAGGAAAGACGATTTATCATGTTGACAATGTGATCCGTGAGACTGGAGATGTTGTAGAAGATGGACTGCACCGGATTTTTGTAAATACGGTGTGTGACGACGGCACAGACATTGCGGCGCTCATGTCATGCTTCACAAAGGAAATGGTAGATAATCCAAAGTTTCCCGTATTTTCCAGACGGATGGCAGAACTGAAAACAGAGGAAAGGGGGATCAATATTGTGTGCGAACTGATGGAACAGTACATTGAAGAAGGCCGTAAGGAAGGCCGTAAGGAAGGCCGTGAAGAGGGCCGTAGGGAGGGCCGTGAAAAGGGCCGTGAGGAAGGCCGTAAGGAAGGCCGTGAAGAGGGCCGTAGGGAAGGCCGTGAAAAGGGCCGTGAAGAGGGCCGTAGGGAAGGCCGTGAAAAGGGCCGTGAAGAGGGGCGTAAGGAAGGCCGTGGAGAGGGGTGGATGGTTGGGGTTGTTGTGGGGGTGGGGGGGGGTGGGGCTTGGGGGGGTCATAGGGGGGGTTGTATGTGTGGTGCGAGGGGTGGGG
>CATJJD010000211.1 GCA_949740385.1 uncultured Lachnospiraceae bacterium | reverse complement strand
TGATTTCCATTGATTAAAATCCTTCTTTCTGGCGCTGAATCCTCAGTTCCTTCCTCCTCTTTGCTGCCTCCCATTCTGCTTTTTCAGCCTCAGTTTAAAAAAAGAATGCGCTTCGCGCATTTTTCGCGCCCGAGCGGTGCCGTTCACGGCTATATTCACCTCCGCCAGGTGCGCATCCTGCCCGGAGGGCTTTTTGTGATATAGAAATCCGGATGAATTTCCTATACTATCAAAACAGCGCAGCCCAAAGGCCACATTTTCTACATAGTATCATATCATTTAATCCCGGAAGAAACAACATCCTTACGGAATACCAGCCAGGGAGGAGATTTTTACGGAAAACAACCGGAAGAACCTTTCGGACGCAGCCGCCGCGGCACAGTTCCGTCTGGCCCTCATCGCCCCGGTCATTCATGGCCTTTATCCGGCTGCGTCCAGAAACGCCTGTTACCAAAGTGTCACGGAAATCCAGGCAATCTGTGTCGTCGGGGCAAAGCGAGCTATAACAAAAAAGCCGCGCAGGAGCTGATTCTTCGTCAGTTGCTGCACGGCTTGCGGTTTCGATATTCAGTTTTTTTGCGGTGTGTGCCAGAGCAGGCCAACTTTTTCTGCCCTTTTTCTCAAAGTTTTGACAGATAATCGGGCATTTTCCCTGTTTTTCTCTGCGTCTATTCGTCCGGTCGTCAGACAGCCTTAATCATAATCAGCTCCATGGGCTGCTCATAGCCCGCAATATCCGGCACGAATCCGCCGCTGTCCTTATATCCGAGCTGTCGGTAAAAATGCTGCGCCTCCTCATCCACCTGTGTGGACGTCATGACCATGCCAAAGCCCTGCTTTCTCATGTCCCGCTCCCAGCGCTCCATCAAAAGCCTTCCGCCTCCCCTGCCCCGAAATTCCGGGCCGACCACAAGCATCGTGCAAAAGGGCGTGTTGTCCCAGAAGAGATTGAACCGGAGCAGGCCCGCCGGGCGGGATCTGTCCAGTAAGACATAGCCTCTGCGGTCTCTCACCTTCGCGTCAAATTCCTTCTCCGGAAGATGCCGGTCAAGGGTGAACCAGAAGAGGCGGTCTGTTTCTTCCACGTATCGAATGTGCATTTTTAACACTCCTTCCTGACCAGCCAAAGGGACTGCCCGACCGTAACTAATCAAAAAGCTTCATCAGCACCATCGCATAAACCTCATGCCCCTCCACCCCCGGATGGGCTCCCGGCCCGGCGAGAAGCTCCTCCCATGGGCAGCCCTGCGCTCTGGCCTTCTCCCATACCGCGTAGACGTCCGCGAGACACACGTTCTCCTCCCACGCCACCTCACGAATCTTTTCCACCCGCTCCGGCGTTGTTGCAGCAGGAGCGTCCGGTCCAAAGAGCGCCGTATTCGGCACCTCGCCGTTTGGTGTCAGCAGAATAATATCCGCCTCGGTCTCCGCCTTAATCCGCTGCACAAGCGCCTTCAATATCGCCCTGTAGTCGTCCGCCGTGCCGAGAGAAACGTCCCAGTTTAAGGAACCGTTGATTATCACAAGATCCGGCTGGTAACGGATGACATCGCGCCCGGCCCGCGCGGCCATCGAAATCAGGTGATCTCCCGCGATGCCCGCATTGATTGCGCTCACCGAAGTGCGCTCGTACCGGTCGAGGAGCATACCGCGAAATTTTTCCAGATAACACTCCCTCGCATCCGTAATCTCTATCGGCGGACGGTCCCCTGGCGCAGGCTGCTCTCCCACCGGCATCTCCATCATCCGCCTGACCTCCTCCGGCGTTCCCGTCAGCAGACACTCAAAATGCCCTGCCGTCACACTGTCGCCGAGGGCCACAATCACCGGATTTTTGCGCTCCAGACCGTCCTCGTCCAGACCGTACCCGCTCAGTATGCCCACACTTCCCTGATTGGTTTTCATTTTCTCCATAAAGCGCTCCGGCCTTGCCGGGCTCTCGCATACAAACTCCCGCGCCGTCTTTAAAAACAGCTCCGCCCAGGGCTGTCTTGTGTGAAATGTCGTTCTCATATTTTTCTCCTTCCCGTTCGGCGGACAGCGCCGTCCGGCAATACCGGAACCGGAAAATCTATGCGCTCTTAATCTTCTTAATCCACTTTCCGCTCCTTAACCGGAACACGCACCACACCGCCTTGATAAACTGATCAATTTTAAGCATGATATAAATCCAGAATCCCGGCCAGTGAAACACGAACCCCGCCAGCGCTCCCAGGGGGATACTGCACACCCACAGAAACAGAATGTCCGCGATCATCAGAAATTTCGTATCCCCGCCGCCCCGCAGCACTCCTTTTGTCAGAATACTGTTGGCGCTCTGGAAAAGAATAATCACCGCCACCGCGTCCATCAGCTCCCGCGCCAGCGCTCTCGTCTCCTCCGTGATATTGTAGGCACTGATAATCGGCCCCCGCAGAAGAAGAATCAGCACGCAGCCAAAAACGCCGATCACAACCCCGAGGGCCGCAAAGGTAACGCCCTGCGCCTGCGCCTTCCCGGTGTCGCCCTCCCCGAGAGTGATTCCGGTCATGGTACAGCTGGCCTGGCTGATACCCTGAATGACGACTGTCGCAAGCTGCATGACAACCGTCGTGATGGAATTGGCCGCGACAAAGGTCGCACCGATATGTCCCATAACGATGGCCACCGCGCTGTTTCCAAGTCCCAGCAGCGTATCGCTCACAAGAACCGGAATCGAAATGCTTATGTACTCGCGGACCAGATCACGGACGCTCATAAACAGATCCCGCACCCGCAGCCGGATTTTCTGATCCTTCAAAAACAGATAGCCCACCGTCACCAGAAACTCCACCACCCGGGCAAACAGCGTGCCTAATGCCGCGCCGTTTGCGCCCATGGCCGGAGATCCCAGCTTTCCGAAAATAAATACCCAGTTAAAAAAAATGTTGATAAAGAAAGAGCAGACGCTCGACAGCAGCGGAACCGTCGCCTTTCCGACGCTCCGCAGAATCAGACTCGTAGTCAGCGCATATCCGTTCAGATAATAGCACGGGATCGAGATAAGCAGATAGCCGATTCCGATGGCGGCAACTTCCGCATCCGGCGTATAGATTTCCATAATCATCCCGGGAACGGCCGCCGTCGCAGCCGCAAAGATTGTCGCAATCACAAACTCCAGACGAAACATCAGAACGACCGTCTTTTTCAGGCTGTCCTGCGCCCGCATACCGTAGAAACGGCTCGTGAGCACCGAGGCGCCCATGCCGAGACCCATACACATAATCTGGTAAATACTGATAAAATTGTTGGCGAGCGTGACGCCGCTCATCGGCGTCTCCCCCAGCTGCCCCAGCATGATGTTGTCCGCCATGTTGACGCCGACCGTAATCAGCGACTGCGCCGCAATCGGCAGCGCAAACGCCAGCAGCGTCAGATAAAACCGTTTGTCCCTCACAAATAACCTCATAACTCCCCCCTTTATCCTTGTTAAAAAAATATCTATTTCTATTCTAATGTGGATTTGGGGTGCTGTCAATCGGTTAACCTTTATTTTTGCTGTCTTTCTTCTTATTATATATCCGCGGCCAGGCGTAGAGCATGATGGCTCCCCAGGCATGACAGTCGCTGCGCTCGTCCGTCCCGTTCTCCACGCAGGTAGTCAGATTGTTGTCAAGCATCCTTTTCCATGGCTCCCAGAGCGCATCCATCTTCTCCGTCTCCTCCAGCAGATCAAGGGCCTGCAGCAGATAAAAGCTCATCGACACCGAGCACTGGGGTACGCCCTCTGCCCCGAAGGTGCGGTCCAGCATCCGCCTTCCCTGCTCTTTCTCCACCAGTCCGCACAGAATCGCCCACACCTGCCCGTGCGTGCTGTAGAGCGAAAGCCCCGGTCCATCCTGAATCAGGCCGCTCTCCCCGGTGCAGTGCAGAAGAATCGCATCCCCAAGCCTCCCTGCCCGGGCCCTGTACTCTTCCGCCACACTGCTTCTTCCGATAAAAGCCGCAAGCTCCGCCGCCCGCTTGAGCCCGTAAAGGTACAAAAGGCTCTCCATCGTGACAGACCTCTCGCCCTGCAGCGCCGCCGTCGGCACACCGATGGTCTCGTCCCACTCCCTGCACCAGTCGATAAAAGACCAGTACCGATGCCGGAACAGAACCGAGCCCACACTTCCCACCAGTCCTTTTTCGGTGAGATGGCTGTCAAAAAAACGCAGCACATTGTCCACGCAGCCGAAATGCTCCCGCACGAGAGCCGCATCGCCGAAATACCGCATGTGGTCGTGCACCATCAGAATATAGAAAATCGAAAATCCCGGAATAACATTGACCCCCACCGCCGGTGCGCTTGCCTGAAGAATCCCGTCCGACCGCTGCGTCCGCCGAACCGCATCCATACACGCCAGCGCCAGCCGGTCATCTTCCGACACCTCGTAGGTAAAAAGAATTTCCGCCCGGGAGTCCATCGTGTACTGAAGCTGCTCGTAAAACGGACAGTCCACGTAAGTCTCGTGCATACAGCGCTTCAGCGTGCGCAGACTGATCTCCCAGATTCTTCGCATCGTCTCGTCGGCGATCTCTGGCACATGCTTCACCGCAAGCGGATATCCCGTCGAAACATAATCGTAAGAGAGCACCGTAAGCGGCACATCCTCTGTCTCGATCTCAAGCCGAATGAACCGGAACGTGCGGAAGAGATAGGGCACGTACTCCTCCGGCTTCGTTTCGCTCCCGAAGCCCGCCGCCCTGTACCGGTCCGTCGTCCCCGTCAGGCAGCCGTTCTTAAAATCGGTGCGGTCGCCCTTTTTCGGGGGCATCGGCCGCGTCCCCACAGGCGTTTCCACCGGCGGCTGCGGGATGCCGTAGCACTCCGCATACACCATGCGGACCGATGCCCCCGCTCCGTTTGCCAGCCTGAGAGAGGGATAACCGCACATCTCCTCCCCCGCCGAGATCTCCACCACCTGTCTCGTGCGGGCCGGTATCACAAGAGCCGCCTTTCCCGCCAGCATATCCTCCCACTGCGAGATCTGCGCCCGCACTCCGCTGTCCGCATCCGAAAAACATACTGCCTTTTCGCCGTCGTCCCGAACACACACAACCTCTGTAAATTTCCTTTGCACATGCTCCATCGGCGGGATCGTCCGCTCCTCCAGAAAGAACGGCGCAATCGGCCTGTTTGTCTCAAAAACCGAGTAAGGCTTCGCGTCCTCCCACCAGCTGTCATCGTAGCCGCAGGTTTTCCATCCCCGAAGCTCACTTCTGCCGCAGACCTCCTCCATCCCATGGATGGGCGCAGGCGAAAAGGGCTCTCCCGTCAGCCGGATCTGATCTGCCTTCGTGCACTTCCAGCCCCCGCTGCCGTTTAACTCTCCCTTCTCTGACAAATCCTCCACATACAGACACGGGTACGGGCTGTAGTAGAGGCTGTCGTTGCGAAGCGCCGG
Organism: uncultured Lachnospiraceae bacterium; assembly: GCA_949740385.1. GTDB lineage: Bacteria > Bacillota > Clostridia > Lachnospirales > Lachnospiraceae > Roseburia. Next base: position 5,843 of record CATJJD010000211.1, on the reverse strand, counting down.
AGCTTCCGGGTACCAGAGCACCTCAAGGGCCGCCGTATTTTTGTCTCCGCTCAGAAAAGGCGCAAGCTTTGCCGGGTCTCTGTACGCCAGCTCCGCGCACCCCTTCTGGGGCCCCTCCTGCACAAACTGCCCGTTGATGTAGAGCTTATAGCGACAGTTGGCCGAAACCATAACATGATCCGCCCGGCCGAATTCCTTTCGAAAAAAGAGAATGTGCGGTGTCTGCCGCTCCTCAAAACGCCAGTCCGGCGTCCAGATCCAATTGCTCCGAAGCATATCCGTCATCTCAGTACCCCCTGCGCAGCAGCCAGTCCGCCGCAAGCTCTGCCCACATTGCCGTGTGCGGCACATCCGGCGTCTCATCCTTTCCGTTGTACAGTCCGCCGCCGTGAGGGCCGTCCTCAAAGGTGTGTATCTCGTAAGGCACGCCGTGCACCGCCAGCTCCATACAGAAATTCAGCGCAATCCGCGGATCGTCCCCGTGGGTCTGGAACACAAACATCGGCGGGCAGTCCGTTCGGATATTCCGCACCGCATCCATCTTCGCCGCCTCCGCAATCTGCTCCCGCGTCATGCCGCCCGGCGCACCCGGAATACTGCTTGTAGTGGAAAAAGCGCCGTAGAGAATCAGCGCCGCGTCCGGCCTTGCGGAAACCCGAAGCAATGCCGGCTCCGCATCCGGATTTCCGCAGTCAAATTTCGTCGCCGCGTAACCGGAGAGCATCCCCCCTGCCGAGAAGCCGCCGATGGCAATGTGATCCGACAAAATCGAATATTTCCCTGCGTTGGCCCGCAGATAGCGCACGGCAGAAAGACCGTCCTCCCCCGCCATACGGACCACCTCCGGATTTCCGCCTGGAGAGCCCTCGGGGTCCACATGGTAATCCAGAATCGCCGCGCCGATTCCTTTTTCACAGAAAAATTCTGCCACAGGCAGCGCTTCGTTGTAAGATTTAAACATAAAACCGCCGCCCGCACAGATGATAACTATGCCGCGGGCATTTTTCCCTGGTTTTACGGCAAGCCGCGCCGTAAAGCCCGCCTCCTCTCTAAGCTCAACTATCTCGTAGCCCAGCCCCGGAAGCTGAGCCATCATCCGGGCAAAGCTCTCCTGCCTGCCTGCGATCAGCTCCCGAAACATTTCCGGGGTAAACGCGTTCATTTTTCCGTCTTCTACTGCCATGTTTTCCTCCTTTTTCTGTGCTGATCCGGACTGCTCTGCAAGCTTCCTTCCACCTGACAGAACCGCCCGTTGTCAAAAGCTCTTATTCTATTTTAACAGTTGAAAACTGTAATATATATCTATATTTTGTCTTTTTTGTACTTATTCTGCACTGAATTTTGCTCCATCCCGACGGTCACAGATTCCGCCGACCTGCTGCTCTCCCGGTACCGCTTCGGCGAAATGTGCATACGCTCCCGAAACACCCGCCCCATATAGCTCTGCGACGGAAAATTTACATACTCCGCGATCCCCGCAATGCTCTCATCGGAATACCTTAACAGCCTGGCGGCGTGCTCTAACCGCACCTGCACAATGTAGTCCTGCAGCTTCACCCCCGTCTTTCGGTGAAACAGCCGGGACAAATAGCTGCTGCTGATTCCAAGCGCCGCGGAGAGCTCTGTCAGATTGATTTTTTCCCTGTAATGGTTTTCAATATAATCCCTGCAGCGCACGATTACCGGATCGCCCCGGCCTGTCCGCCGCACCCGCCGCGCCATCCCGGCAACCGCTCGGTTTCTGCATTCCAGAACCTGCGTTATATCCCTGCAGCCGTCACACTTTTGAATGTAGAAATCGCTGAGCCGGTACGCCTCCGCAGGCGGCAGCCCGCCCTCAATCGCGGCCCGCGCGCACAGCGTGACTGCGGCAACCGCGGCATTTTTCCAGTGGCTGTACTGCCGGCCGGAGAGCCGCCCCAGCTCCATATCCATCTTCACGGCAAGCGCAACCGCGGTATCTGCATCCCCGTCCTTTACCGCATCCAAAAGTGCGCGCTCCTCGCTGTAGGTGTGATGACATCCTTCCTCATCCTGCGGCCGGTTTCCATACCGTTTAACCTCCTCCGCCTTTTTCGTCCCCGCAAAATCATTCGCCTCAAAAAGCTCCTCGTCCGAATAAATGCGCCCAAGCGCCTCCTTCGCCAGAAGCTGGGCAATACACAAAACATGGGCCGGTAAAAATCCGGCCAGCACCTTCTCCTCCTCAATCCCGTAATGCCGGCAGTACCGGTGCAATTCCACGCCCGAGAGCGGCCCGGTGCTCATCGGCCCAAACAGCACATAGCCGCCCGGCCTGCGCACCGCCCCGTAGCATACCTGAAATTCATCCATATACAAAAAAGGCGGTTCCTGCGCCCTCGCCCCCGCAATCAGCTCCGCTGCAAGCTCCCTCGCCCGGCAGATCGGGTTGTGCCCTCCTCCGCCGGAAATCTCCAGATCATCCGACACAAACATAATGTCAAACGGAAACAGTTTTTCAAGCCTGTCACAGACAAACACCAAATCCTTCATAGGCCACCTCCATGTGCGCGGTTTCGAAGATAACTGTAGTTTTTATGATACCAGACCGCCGGCGCTGCGGCCGGCCCAAGATACGTGAAACCACCACTTAAGTATAACATTTTTGGATATTGTTTTGCATTTTTATTTTGCCGGGGTCCCGCTTGTAAAATCAGGTTGGCTATGGTAGCAGGGAAATACGAAAACAAACGGGAAAACAGGTGGAAAAATTGACCGTGACGGAACAGACAGACCGAAAACATCAGGAGGATTTACAGAGACTAAGAGGCTTTCGCCTGCCTGACGATGATTTTCTCACAAAGTGTTTTGAGGGAGATACTGCAGGCAACTGCTATTGCAGATTATCCTGGAAAAACCGGATTTAAAAGTACTGGACGCTCGCACACAGGTATTTGCTGAATCGTTCTGTAAGATTTGATGACGATTCGCACATACTGTATGTAAACGGCGCTTATCGTGGAGATACGCCATTCGGAAAACTCATGCATGATTTTTCATGTTCGAATGCGGCAGATATGTATGATGCGACGCTGGCAGACAGAGTTCGATTTTTCAAGGAAAGTAAGGAGAGCATTTTAATCATGTGCAAGGTTATGGAGGATATGAGAAAGGAATCTTTACAGGAAGGTGTAAAAGAAGGAGCAATAAACACGGCCAGAAGAATGCTGGCAGATGGAATGCTGGCACTTGAAAAAATTGCAGAATATGCAGGACTTCCGCCTGACGAAGTGAAAAATCTGAAAGCAGAACGGACAGCATCGTAAACCGCAGGGGGCTTTCATTTCGACAGCCCCCTGAATGAAAATTTCGCAGTTCACAGGGGCAGCGCCGTTTCTGTGGCTTTTCCCCTTTCCAGGTCTGGTATCGCACATCCGGATAAGCAATGCAGACCTTTACGAAACAGCGCATGTATCAAAGCTTTGCCTCTCTCAGATACCTCGCCAGCGCATCTCTCCAGTCCGGCAGCGGCCGAAAGCCATTCTCCGCCAGTTTACTCTTATCCAGCCTTGAATTTTTCGGCCTCCTGGCCCTGCTTCTGCCGTACTCCTCCGCCGTCACCGGGATAACCGCCGTGTCAAGCCCACACTGCCGGTATATCTCACAGCAAAAATCATACCAGGAAATATAGCCGCCTTCGTTGGTGGCATGATAAATCCCGTACTTCTCCGTTTCGATCAGATCCGCCAGCAGTCCGGCAAGGTCCGGCGTGTAGGTCGGCGTGCCGGTCTGATCATTTACCCCCTGCACGCTGTCTCTGGCTTTTCCGATGCGGAGCATGGTTTTTACAAAATTCCCGCCGTTCGGACCGAACACCCATGCCGTGCGGACAATAAAGTACTTCTCCATTATAGAACGGACCGCAAGCTCCCCCGCAAGCTTTGTCTGCCCGTAATAGTTTAACGGCGCGTAAGTCAAATCATCCGGCCGCCAGGGCCTGTCGCCGTTGCCGTCAAACACGTAGTCCGTGGAAAGGTAAAGCAGCCTTGCCCCCGACGCCTTCGCCGCTTCCGCCAGGTATTTTGTGCCCAGATGATTGACCGCATCCACCTTCGCCCGGTTCTCTTCCTCCTCCGCGGCGTCCACCGCCGTCCACGCCGCACAGTGGATCATGGCGTCCGGGCGGATTTCCGAAATCACCGCAAAAACCGCCTGCGGATCGGTTATGTCAAGCGGTACATACCTTATGCTCCTGTCCGCCAGATCCGAAATCCCGGCGCACTCCGCTGCCAGGTCCGATCCGACCGTCTCATGCCCTCTGGCCGCAAGCTCCCTCACACAATCATATCCCAGCTGCCCGCCGGCTCCTGTCACAAAAACCTTCATCTCTCTTCTCCTGCTTTCTGCCGCCGAAAATTGCACCTTCTCAGTACCGGACCTTTCCATAAAAAAAAGATCCCCGCAGACCTCGTCGGAGGAGATCTGGTGGTAACGGATGTTCCCGTACTTCCTGCAGGCATCCATTATCCCCCGGTCTCTATGATATTGGTCTGCGAGAAAATGCCTGGATCTCCAATCGAGCGGGCCACATGGGACTCCGCAGCAAAACTCACGACCGCATCTGACCCTCCCGTAGCAACAACTGTCATATGTTCCCTCACCATACATTTAATACATTACTTTTCCTTCTGCGACCGCTTTTAAATGCTGGCCATACGGGCTCTTACCGTATGCCATTGCAGACTCCAAAAGCTTTTCTCTGCTGATCCATCCCTTCACAAAAGAAATTTCCTCCGGTGCCGATTTTGTCACACCCTGCCGCTTTTCAACCATCTGCACAAAATCACCGGCTTCCAGCAAACTGTCCATCGTGCCGGTATCCATCCATGCAAAGCCGCGGCCGAGTCGCGCCACATCCAAAATCCCTTCTTTTAAGTACATCCCGTTTAGCGTGGTGATCTCCAACTCCCCGCGGCCGGACGGTCGGACCATGTGCGCTCTCCGACTTACACCGGACGGATAGAAATACAAGCCTGTAACTGCATAACTCGATTTAGGCTTGTCCGGCTTTTCCTCAATAGAAACGGCAGAACCGCTCTCATCAAACTCCACCACGCCAAACCGCTCCGGGTCAGGAACATAGTATCCGAACACCGTCGCCCTGCCTCGCTCTTCCGCATTCGTAACTGCATCCTTTAGGAGATGCCCGAAACTGTTTCCATAGAAGATATTGTCGCCCAAGATCATTGCACAGGTTTCTGTCCCGATAAAATCTTCCCCGATAAGAAACGCCTGCGCAAGTCCGTCGGGGGTTGGCTGGACCGCATAGGATAAACTAATCCCAAACTGACCGCCAGAATGCAGCAGATTTTCAAATTTTGGGGTATCTTCCGGTGTGGAAATGATGAGAATGTCTCTGATACCGGCAAGCATAAGAGTGGCTAAAGGATAGTAAATCATCGGCTTGTTGTAGACCGGGAGCAGCTGTTTTGATGTAACTGTTGTAAGTGGGTATAAACGTGTGCCGGAGCCTCCGGCAAGAATGATGCCTTTCAAAATTTTCTTCCTTCCGTACTAATAAAACATAATATAGTTTCATATTCAAACCATCCAAAAACCATCAAATCAAGCATTTTTAGCTCAACCAAAGAAGCTCCTGGATAGAGGTTGTGTCAAAAAATAATCAAGATCTTCGGGCACCCCCAGTCCATACATTTTTCCCCCCACATTATGGTATACAATCTTCTTTCCTGCATCCACCATTTCATTATAAACTGGAGCAACATAAAACTCGCCGTTCACCCTTATATTTTTTTCAATCATTTGATGTGCATAATATACGAAATCTTTCCCACGCTTATAATTAAATATTCCAACTGTTG
>CATJJD010000210.1 GCA_949740385.1 uncultured Lachnospiraceae bacterium | reverse complement strand
ATATAGCCGGTAGAATTGCAGTCTTTTTCATTGATTATCTCCCCTTCTCCTTTTTATATACCGAATCCAGGCGGATTGGTTTTATTATAAATTCATTATACCATAAATAGGAAAGCATGTCAATACTAGAAGTCGTGTCCAGGTCTCCCCTCCTTATTCCGTGCATATTTGAAATGAACAAAAGTGAAAGTTGCGAAGAACCACCGGCAAGGCGATTCTCCGCAACTTTTTTGCTTACAAATTTGATTTCGCTTGAGAATAGGAATAAACGAATCCACCAATACCATATCCGATAAGCAACAGAGGCAACATCATTGAAGATGTAGATAGAGGAATTACGCCAATAAAATACAGTAACAGAAACAACAGATTAGATATAGTAAAAAATAGAGGAACTAAATAACCTGCTACTTTTTTACCAGTCTGCTTTTGTGCGGTCAGTATTGCTGTTAGTGCCAAAAAAATACCAATGACAAGGTAAGGGAGTATATCGAGCAAAAAGAATAAAGACCGGGATGGATTTGATTTCATAGTCAATCGCAGCTGAGGAAGAAACAATCCATCAAGGCAGACCATAAGTTGTGTACTTATCGCTAATAGGATTGTAGCCTCTTTCATTGATTAAGGCTTGATGGGATAGCACTCTAAATCAAGAGTCCAGTGACGAGTACTCCCCTGAGAAAGCTCAATAGACATGGTAGCTCCCATTGCTCCATAATTACCTTGAATAGAATACTGGAAGTTTGTATACAAGGAAGAACCACTCCTTATAGAGCCTTCGACCTTTTGATCTCTGAAAATATTGTTAGTTCCAATCCCATAGCAAACCGCCATAATATCAGCAGTCGTTGCTACATGCGTTCCATCGTTAGGATCTGGGTCACTCCATGAGCCACTGACACGAGTCAATTTATATTCGCTGGGCGCATTGTCGTATTCTGTATAGTACAGAGTCAGCGTTGCATATAAATATCTCGTAGGGTCATATCCAGACACATTATCTGAATGAGACATACTGCTAAGAGGAACCAGATAATCGTATGTGACAGCTTGTGTATCTGGAGAAAGGCTTGTTGGGGACGGGATATCTCTCCGGTATCCTGTCACTGGTATAACAGTTCCATCATCCCCGATCAATTGTCCAGTTACTGTGTTCTCAAATGAGATGTCTTGCGAAGAAGGCGATTCGGTAGCATATGCGGGTATACAGAGGCTGAAGAACATGAGCGTAGAGGTAAGCAAAGCGATAAGTTTTTTCATGTGTACATTTCTCCTTTCCATACAACAGATAAAGACGGATTAGTTTTTCCCTATAGATTTATTATAATATATTCTGAATAGAATGTCAATAACAATTTATATAAACAAATACTTTTTTATAGGAAGTCCGGTACCAGGCGAGGAAGACATAGGCGGCATAAATCCCCGCCAGCAAAATCAAAAGCAGCAAAATTGCCAATGCCGCCCTGCCCGCTTTCTTCACAGCGCTCCTCCTCCTT
>CATJJD010000209.1 GCA_949740385.1 uncultured Lachnospiraceae bacterium | reverse complement strand
GGATCGCCGGCACAAAATATCCGGCCAGCCCAAACAGCGCAAGTACAACGCCGATCCAGGGGATTCCCCGAAAAAAAAGGTCCCGGTTTTCCCGATCCTGCTGCTGGTACAAAAGCAGAAACGGCAGTATCCACAATATTTTCCCGATCCCTGCAAATGCCATCCCGGAGTCCACCGCGACGAAAACCGAGAGCACATAGCACAGAAGAAACAGCAGGTACAGGGCGGCGCCGAGGGACAGCCGAAATACCGTCCTTCGATTCCTCTGCAGAATCAGAATGAGAGACAATACTGCCGTCCCCGCCGCGCCGCAAAATTCATAGTACATTCCAAAAAACGCAATGCTGACTGCAAAGCAGATAAATACAGCCGAATTTTGGATGCATGTTTCCTTTTCCATGTACTAATATTCCGTCTGCTTCACCGTCACTTTTTTCTTGTAGGTGACGGAATTTGCGTACACCAGCACGTCTTTGTATTTTTTGCCTCCAGCCACCTGTACGGTCAGCTTCGCCCCGCCGTAAACACTGACCTTTTGCGATACATGGCTGTCATCCAATTCAAGCCCCTTCAATACAGACACCTTATCTTTATTGATCAGATTAACCAGATATTTATTGTCTTTGTTCTGGCTTTTCAGTGTCACGGTCACCTCGAGCGGATTTTCGGATTTGACGGATGCAATCTCTGGCGTAACCTTCACTTTGCCAAGTGCGTTTGTTTTGTTCTTGATATACAGTTTTTTCAGCGGGTTTCCGTAGCAGTCCACACGCTTCAGCCCGCTGTTTTTCGACAGATCCAGCGTCGTAAGCTTATTGTTTTCACAGAGCACCTGGTTTACGGACTTTGATTTCGCCACCTTGAGGGTGGTCAGCTTGTTATCGTAGCAATTCAGCGCCGTCAGCTTTGTGTTTTTCGAGCAGTCCAGCCTGGACATTTTGTTGTACGGGCAATCCAGAAACGTCAGCTTTTTATTTTTGCTCAGGTCTAATTTTTCAACCGCATTCCAGCTGCAGCACAGACTTGTCAGCTCTGTATTTTTGCTTAAATCAACCTCTTTGAGCTTTTTATTCGATGTAACAGACACACTCGTCAGATTTTTAGCATTCTTCAGGTTCAGAGAAGTAAGACTGTCGTTCCCATTAACGGACAGCATCGTCAGCCGTTCTGCCTTTGGAACCGTAAATGTCTTCATCGCAGAGCCGGATATCCCAAGCGTTTCCAGATTTCCGCCGTCCTTCGGGAATTTCAGAGCGGTAAGTCCCTTAACGGTGCTGTACAGTTTCTTTAAATTGCCGCAGTCGGACACGTCAACCGTGCTGCAGGAGCTCTGCTTTCCTGCTCCGTCCGTATAGCTTCCAACCGAAATATTCACGGCTTCTGCCGCCTTGATGCGAAGGGACGGCGCACTTGTATAAACAAAGAAGTCGCTCACGGCTGTCTTAAGCTCCAGCGTTTCAGCTGTATAATTGTAAAGGGACAGCTGTGTCAGACTCGTCAGCTTCTCAATACCTGACACATCCCCCACCGGATCTCCAACGCTCAAATAGCTGATTTTGGCTATTTCAGCTTCACTTAAACTCCCGTCTCCGTCCGCATCATATTGCTTCACCGCCTTTAAAACGCCTGCGTCCTTAAATACCTCCGTGGTTAACGGCACCGGCTGCGCTGTCCCCTTTAAAGACGCCTCGCTGCATGCGCCGGTCTCCAGCGCGCCCACCGTGGTGCCGCAGGTACTTACAACCAGCGCCGCCGAGAGCAGGCTCCCGCATACTTTTCTGATTAATTGCCTGTTCATTTTTTCTTCCTTTCCGGCTGCTTCTGTCAGCCTTTGCATTTATTTTTTCCGGTCGCACGATGGCGGCCGGTTAGTTCTCTGTCTGCAAAAAAAGATTATTTCGCCGGCTTCTCCGGCGGCTGTGTATTCGGGCAGTCCAGGCTCTCCAGCCACATCGTCGGCGCAGCCCAGCGCACCGCGTTCTCAATCACCCGCAGCACATGCGGATTGTGGTAGGACGGGTTCGTCTCGTGCCCCGGCTGGAAATAAAAGATTTTCCCGTAGCCCCGGTTCCAGGTGCAGCCGCTGCGGAACACCTCTCCGCCGCGATACCAGCTTATGAAAATCAGCTCGTCCGGCGTCGGAATGTCGAACCGCTCCCCGTACATTTCCTCCGGCTCCAGCTCAAAATACTCCGGTATGCCCCGGGCGATCGGGTGCGTCGGGTTGATATTCCACACCCTGGCGAAATCCTCCTCGCGCCACTTTAAGCTGCCGGAGGTTCCCAGAAGCTCCTGCATGATTTTGCACGGGTGTGCGGAGTGGAGCGCGATAAAGCCCATGCCCCGCAAAATGCGGTTCTTAATTTTCGCCACCAGCGCATCATCCACCATATCGTGCGCCACATGCGCCCACCAGATCAGCACGTCCGTCTTCTCCAGCACCTCATCCGGCAGACCGCATTCCTGCATAAACATGTTCACATGGGTGATCTCCATATCCCCGCACTTTTTCAGATAATCCGCGATGGTTCCCGTAATGCCCAGCGGGTACACTTCCTTAATCTTTCCGGACGACTCCTCCACGAAATTTCGAAATCCTGCCTTCTGCTCCTCCGGAATGTGATCCGACTGCAGCACCTCCTCGGGAAGCTGCCCGGACTCCTGCACGTACTCGTTCCATATTGTTACATGAATCATACTTTTGTCCTCCTCATAATTATTCATCTTTGCCTGTCCGATTCCCCTCCGCCTCGACGGATAATTTCAGCTTATCACAGGTCCGCAAAAATAACAAGGCAAAAACAGCCTCCGTTTCCCAGCAAATTCTCATAAATTGCACGAAATTACTATAAGCACACAGGGTTACCTCTAACCTCCCGGGATTCCGGGTAATTTCCGTTACAGGCCGCCGCATATTGAAAGCTGCTCCCGCTGTATTAAGAAACATATAAAAGAAAAACGGACCCAAAATTTCCTTTTAGCCATAATTGACAACCGGGAAGAAGCAAAATATAATACTCTATATAAAACGAGTTGAGGGGTACTCCTGATGATTGCTGAAAGACCTGTTAATATAAGCGGGGAATATCGAAAAATGGCCTTACAGGGTGAACCGGTTTTTGACAATTCACAGGGTATCGTATTATATAAATTATGAAACAGTCTGCGGGCAGACAAAAAGGGCGACAGCATTTTTGCTGTCGCCCTCCTGTCGTTCAATTATTTACTTTCCATACAGCATCCGAATCAGATACTCATTGAGATCCGCATTGGACTTTGCAGCCTGCTCCGGCGTCCACTTCTGGAAGCCCTCGCCGGTCTTAAAGCCGATTTTGCCCTCTTCCTTCAGCCTTGTCAGAAGCGGGGACGGCTCGTGGGAGTCCTCGAGATCCTTTAAAATATAGTCGTGAATGTTGTAGGTCAGATCCGTGCCGACCATATCCGCATTCTCCATCGGAGCAAGCTGCGGCAGGCGCAGACCAAAGGAATACTTAACCGCCTCGTCAACGGTCGCCGCATCCGCAATGCCGTTCTCCACAATGGAGATCGCCTCGCGCCAGAGCGCGTGCTGCATGCGGTTTGCGATAAAGCCCGGAACATCCTTTTTGCAGAGCACCGGCTTCTTGCCCGCGGAGCGGAGCACTTCCATAACGATATTTGCCACCTCGTCGGAGGACGCGTCGGACTTAACAACCTCAACCAGCGGAATCAGATGCCCCGGATTCCAGAAGTGGGTGCCGACAAACCGCTCACGGTGTTCAAGCTTTTCGGAAATCTGAGAAGGGCTCATAACCGACGAGTTGGTGCAGAAGATCGTGTCTTTGCGGCAGCGCGCCTCCAGCTTTGCAAAAGTCTCCTGCTTGATATTCATATCCTCAAAAACGGCCTCAATCACGAGATCCGCGTTTGAGATCAGCTCACTGTCAATATCTGTGGTAAAGGAAATACGGCTCAGGCGCTCCGAAAGCTCCTCCTCCGTAATCACCCCTTTGTCCAGAAGCTGTTTCGTGTTGGTGCGAATTCCAGCCTCCACGTCCGTCTCGTACAGATCATATACCGCCACCTGATATGCCGGGTTTGACGCCATCACATACGCGATGTTTTTTCCCATCATACCGCCGCCGCAGATCAGGATATTTTTGATTTCGCTCATTTCTTACACAACACATCCTTTCGTTGTCTCTCAGTCCTCGACTTCCCCGTACTCTGCATCATTCGGAATGCGGGCGCCGTCCTGTTCGAAGGCGCCCTCTCTGCCGCAGTCCGGACAAAAGCCAAACCGATCGCCGAAAACCGGTATCATATCCACCGCGTATTTGAATTTCTTACCGCAGTCCTCGCAGTGGTAATACATAAAACACGGTCCCCAGCTCATTATTTCAGCCCCAGAATTTCCCGCGCATCCGCCGGTGTCGCCACCTCGTTGCCGTACTCGCGGATCACACGCACCGCCCGCTCCACAAACTGGCGGTTGCTGTCTGCAAGCTGCCCCTTCGCGTACATAACGTTGTCTTCCATGCCGACACGGATATGTCCGCCGAGGGCAACTGCGCCGTAGAGCATCTCCATCGCGCTGTGTCCCACGCCAAAGCAGCTCCAGGTCGAGCCAGGGCACAGAGACTCCATCGTCTCCTTCATAAATACCAGATTCTTCATGTTGCCCGGAATACCGTTGGCACAGCCCATGCAGAACTGGAAGTGAAGCGGCGCTTTTAAAACGCCCTTCTTCAGATAATACGCGGCGTTTGCAATCATACCCGGGTCGAAGGCCTCGATCTCCGGCTTTACGCCCCACTCCTGCATGTTCTTTCCGAGCGCCTCCAGGAACTTCGGATGGTTGATAAACAGCGAGGAATTCAGCCAGTTCATCGAACCGCAGTCGTAGCTTCCCATCTCCGGGCGAAGCTCCTTAAGGTGCGCCTGGCGTGTCTCGTCCGTCGCGTTCAGATCGCCGGAGGTTGTCAGATTTAAAATAACGTCGCAGTCCGGATGCTGCTCCCGCAGCAATGTCACTGTCTCGCGGAATTTGTCAGTGGACATCGTACCGTTGCCGTCGTCGTCTCTCATGTGCAGGTGCGCCACCGCAGCGCCCGCCTGCCAGCAGTCATAAACATCGTTGGCGATCTCCTGCGGAGTCATCGGCACGTTCGGGTTGTTCTCCTTTTTCGGCCATGCTCCGGTGGTCGCTACCGTAATAATTGTCTTTGCCATATCCATCCACTCTTTCCTGATTACTTGTTGCGCTTAAACAGCTTCTGCATGTACTCCAGGCAGCTGTCGCCGTTGCCTTCCTTCTCGCCGTAACCGGTTCCGCAGTACTTGTAGGTGCGCTCCGGAACGGATGTGTCGATGTTCTCCTCGTCCACATAGGCAACCGGATGTGCCATGGAGCCGTCGCCCATGTACCAGCGCAGCGGATAGCAGTGGAAATCGAACCAGGTTCCCGGCTTGATCTTGTCAAGGTCACCGCCCAGGTTCTCAACGCCTACGATGCCGTGGCCGAGCATTTCCTTGTGGCAAGGCTCCCATGTGCCCCAGATGCCGATGTCCTCGAGCTCGCCGAATTTCTCGTCGTAAGCTGCCTGGCCGTGAATGCGGATGTACTCGTCCTTATCGAACTCTGCGTATGCCTCCTCGCCGAAGAGATCCTTATACTCCTCTGTGATCGGATGTCCGGTAGCGCCCAGCAGGTTCATGCGCGTCATGCCGTTGTTGCCCATTGCGGTGTGAAGCGGATGATCCAGCGCCTGAGAGTCCATAGCGACGCATTTTACTTTATTTTTCACAAACCACTTGCCGGCATCCACTCCGGTACCTGCAGCATAGTGATAGTAAGCCTTGGAATCGTCAAAGAGACGATGCATTCCGGTATTCAGACAAACGATCTTGCCCTCCAGGTCAGCCTGGTTGATGCCGTACTTCTCGCATGCTGCGTCGAGGTGTTTGTCTGTGATCAGTCCCCACGGCTCAATGTCGATTTTCAGAACGACCGCCTGTCCGGAATAAGCGTCCGCAGGCATCTCGTGGGTGTAGCGCGCTCTCTTTCCGTCGAACTCGTACTCCATAACGTGGCGCGGTGCGTCGCAGTGGGTTCCGGTGTGCATGGTGCAGGTGATTTTCTGAGTCAGAACGCCGCCCTTTGCCATAGAGTGTGCACTGTCAATCAGCGGCTTGTCAAAATAAGGCCAGCGCGGGATCTCTGCGCTGAACGGATGTGCCAGATCAATACATACTTTGCTCATTTTATTTTTCCTCCATTAATTAATCAATAAATTTGCGGAACCTGTCACAGGGATTCCTCCCAGAGGGCCCCTCCCTTTTAAGCGGAACCTGTCATAGGGATTCCTCCCAGAGGGCCCCTCCCTATGACTGTTAACAGGTTAAATACCCTCCCGAGCAGTCGTAGTTGCCGCCGGTCATGAATCTGGAGGCGTCGGATGAGAGGAACAGTGTAAAGCCCACGAAATCATCCGGCTCGCCGAGACGTCCGATCGGCTCTCTCTTTAAGAAGTTCTTGTACACCTCTGACTCCGGATCGTACATCCACTCGGTCAGCTCGGAGCGGAATACGGTCGGGCAGATGGAGTTCACGTTGATGCCGTACTTTGCGGTGAGGTCGCACGCCATGGAAGAAACCATAAGGTCCGCGCCGCCCTTGGATGTACAGTATCCGGTGTAGCCTGCCATACCTCTCTTGGAACGCTGGGAAGTAACGACTACCATCTTGCCGCCCTTGCCCTGGTCAACCATCTGCTGCGCCACATACTTGCAGACAATGTAAACGCTCTTGCAGTCAGCGTCCATTATGTACTGCCAGTCTGCCACGGACTGCTCAAGAATGTTCTGCGGCTTGTTGTAGCCGTGCGCCACTGCAAGGATGTTCACCTCGCCGTACTTTGCCACGCACGCCTTCACGAGAGCGTCCACCTGATCCTCCTGTGCAGGGTCTGCAACGTGGAATGCGCAGTCGATGCCCTCAGCCTTAAACTCGTCCTCAAGAGCCTTAAGCTTCGCCTCGTTGCGGCCGGTCATAAATACCTTTGCGCCCGCGTAGCCGTATGCCTTTGCCAGCACGCAGCCCAGCGCGCCGGTCGCTCCGGTGACGAGCGCAACCTTACCCTCAACCGAGAACATGTTATTTACAAAATTCTTTTCTACCTTAACCATTTCGATCATTCCCTCCTGTCGGTGTATGTAAGACTGTTACGCTTCCGGGTAGTTGATAATTACGAGCATTTTCGCCGGCTTGCCGCTCTCGTTCTTAAGGCCTCTTCCCTCATTTGGCGGAAAGCTGATGCTCTCGTTCGCATGAATCACATACTTGTTGCCGTCCTTGTCCGTAACGGTCATCTCGCCCTCGAGAACATAGTAAACCTTCTCAAGCGGGTTGTCATCGTATGCCCAGTCAGCGCCGCCGTCCGGCTCAAACTCGGATACGCCGATCCAGAACTTGTTTGCCCCGGTCTCGTCCTTGCCGTGGTATCTCTTGCAGGTTACCCCGAAATGTCCCGCCGGGAAATACGGCTCCAGCTCCTCATAAGTTCTCTTAACCATAATATTCTCTCTCCTTCTCTGCATTTATTTGCGCCAGACCGCCCTGACGCCTGTGCATTTATTATAAAATATTTCCCCCGTTTTCTCAACTATGCACTTTTCCGTTATGTGATAAGTGTTTAGTAAGGTACTTACTTTACAGTATCTGCCAGTTTATTCAATTTTCTCTGTTCATTTTTATGCACACTGCACAATTTTTATCATTCTTTTATGCCCCGCAAAAATCATGCACAAAAGAGCAGGAAAACATTTGTTAAAAATTACGATAAAATAAAGAAAGTGCTCTATTCTTCGTCTTCATTTTATGGTAAGATAAATATAGCAAATCGGAGAAGGAGTAACGAAATGGCAAGAGAGAACTTCAAGAGCTCAACAAACCCCTATCACTATGCGCTGCACTGCATCGGCGGCAAATGGAAGATGACGATACTGCACGAAATCTATACCTTCGGCAAAATCCGGTTTAACCAGACACTCAAAGTTCTCCCGATTTCCGAGAAAGTTTTGAGCCAGCAGCTCAAGGAGCTGCTGGAAGACGGCCTTGTCGCGCGCATCGTGGATGACAGCACATTTCCGCCCACCATCGACTACATGCTGACGGACTCCGGCGAGGAGCTTATACCGGCCCTCGACATTTTCTTTATATGGAGCATCCGCCAGATGAAGGAGCGCGGCGTCGAGATCGACACGGACTCCTACACCGTCCACACGGACGACCGGTACATGGATGCGCTGAGAGACGTACTGGGCGCAGATTTTTCTCCCCCGGCGGACGCCGCTCCGAAAAGAAGACAGCGGAACGGCCGATAATGATTCCGACTACAAAGCATTCCCGTATTTCCGGCTGAAATACGGGAAATTTTTTTAGATTTTTCGTTGAAACCATTGACATTACAACAAAACCGTGCTATAACCCTGTTATATCAATTATAGTTACAACAAACAGGAGGTTACATTATGGCAGTGTACAGCAAATTCAGCGCAGCGCAGGAACCGCGGACGGAGCTCCACGACAAACTGGCCTTAACCGGCGCGGAGGTCAGCATCAACAACCTTCCGGCGGGAGCGTCCGTTCCCTTTTTCCACGCCCACAGACAAAACGAGGAGATCTATGTGATACTCTCCGGAAAAGGCAGCGCAATCATCGACGGGGAGACCGTTTCCCTTGCCGCCGGCGACTGGGTGCGCATTTCCCCGGCAGCCATGCGCCGCTTTTTCGCCGCGGAGGACGAAGCCATCTCCTTCGCATGCATTCAGGTGAAAGAGAATTCTCTCGGCAGCTACACGGTTGACGACGCCATCGTGCCGGAATAACAGAGCCTTACATGCCTGTGAGAAAAGGTGCAGAACCACTCCCGTCTCTGCACCTTTTCGCTGAAATTTATACATTGAATATTCGAATGTTCTCCGCCTCCCCGCGGCACGGCCTCCACTCCTCAAGCCCCCCGCCGTTCGGGTCTCCCTTCTTCATAAAGTTCGTCCAGTAATCCAGCATCTGCCCGCTCAGCGCAAAATCCGCCTCTGTCATCGGCCGCCAGCAGCGCTTCAGTGTGCCGAACATGTACCACAGCTCCGAGCTGTGAAACGCACCTGCATCGTCTCCCGGCAGCTCTCTCGTAAAGTAGTAGTTCCACACAGGTCCGCCTCCCGCCTCCGCAAGCCTTCTGCAGAAAGCCAGACAGCCCTCGTACAGCGGTCCCCGCTCCCCTTTCTCCTTCATCTCCGGTGTCACCATAATGTCGTCCTTTGTTGAACCGATCATATACGGAATATCCTTTATTTTCATCTGATCAATGAGCGCGTCATAGCTCTCGCTCAGCACATAGTCGTCGAAGGTCGGGACAAGAAACAGCCCTTTGGCTTTCGGGAAGGCCTCTGCAAAAAAGGCCGGCATCAGCGAGATCACCTTTTCCGCCGGAAGCGCCCGAAGCTCTTCCAGTGTCTTTGCCCCCGCCGCCTTCACAAAAAGCTCTCCCAGCTCCTCCTGAAACGCCTGTGTCATGTCGTCCCGGTTCAGACCGTTTTTGTACCCGCCGCCGCTCTGCAGAATCGCCTTTGCGATCATGTTTTCGGTCAGCGGACTTGAGATCAGCGTCTGTGCGCTCATGGCCCCGGCGCTCTGCCCGAACACCGTTATGTTGTGCGGGTCGCCGCCGAAGGCTCCGATGTTTTCGTACACCCACTTTAACGCTGCGATCTGATCCAGAATCCCGTAGTTGCCGGAATGCCCGCTTTCATTCTCCGCGCCAGTCCACGGATGGGCCAGAAAACCGAAAATATTGCAGCGGTACTCCACCGAGACAAGAATTACGCCGCGCCTGCAGTAAGCCTCCCCGTCAAACTCCTGCTCGGTGGCATATCCCCCCAGAAAAGCGCCGCCGTGAATCCAGAACGCCACCGGATACGGCTGATTTTCCGGCTCCTTCGGCGTCCAGATATTGATGTAGAGACAGTCCTCTGCGTTCTTTCTGTCAAAGGCCGGGTCCGCATAGAACTCCTTCGTGTAGAGCGCATTCGGCTGATCCTCCTGCATACAGCGGGCCGGGTATGTATCCGCCTTAAAAACGCCGTCCCACGCCTTCGGCTCCACCGGCGCGCGCCAGCGAAGCTCTCCCACCGGCGGCTGCGCGTAAGGCACACCGCGGTATTCCACATAGTTGCCCATGTCCACACCGGACATTTTTCCGTACTTTGTCTCGATAATCATCTTCTCTGCTCCTCTCTGCATATCAATCCGGTCTTACGCCATCATCTCTCACAGATTCCATCGGTAATCCTGACAGGATAACGCCGCCTTCCACGACAAATACATTTCAAATCTATGCCCCATCATATCATACCCGACATTATTCCTCAACTGCAAAATATTCTGCGTTTGTATCTATGCACAATTTACAGCAGCAAGATATTCATAAAATGCTTAAGCATTCCCCGCACCAGCCTGTCCGTGTGATCAGCTCCAACGCCGGCGGATATTTTATCATCTGCTTCCATGTGGTTTATTGTATGGTGTGCAGCAGCAATATTATCGCATTGTTTTTCGCAATATCCTGTTTGCGATGTCTGCCTGAATTTCGGACAGCCTTACCCCTCCACAACCATTATGCAGAAAAGCGGCTGGCCAAACCTGTGAAGAAAGCGTCATATTCCAATTTGGAGAGCAGTCAAAATGTCGTGACCACTGCTTTTGCGGCTTCCGCAGCAGGCAGCAGCAGAGAAAAAAATACTGTAAATGGCACAGCGGAAGAAAACGGATACGGTGCATGGTGTGATTTGTTCTTCGCATTAGGGCATTTGATTGACATTAACTGCAGATCAACGCATGGCGTGGCAGGGACAGGCGGCGGTATACAGCATAAGGCGCCGGAATTTTTTCATATTTCCTCACTAAAAAAATTCCGGCGCCTTAGCATATTTCAGCGTGTACATAAGCCTCAGGTAACTTATGGTCCACAGGTTCGTACAGCCGGACATTTCCCGCGCCTTAAAGTCCGCAACCCCCGGCTCATCGTCTCCTCCCGGCAGCATATAGGGCGCAAATACGCCTGCCCCGGCGGGAACAATCTTTCTTGCCAGCGGCAGAATATGATATTGCTCATATAATGAAAAATCCGCATACTCCTGATTAATCAGCCGCCGCTTTCCGCCGCTCAGCCTCCGGCCGTTTGTTTTTCCCACGGTAACCCTTTTTCCGCCCACCGAAAATCGCTCCAGATCCCGAAGACACTGCTCCTCCATATCCAACCGGTACGCGTGGCTGCGAAACAGCGCATAGCGAAACGCATCCCTGGAAAAATCCGTGGCCCCGGCAATATCGTCGATCAGAAACTGAATTCGGTTCAGCCCCTCATGGGGATATATTTTTTCACCTCCGCCCATCGCGTCAAAGATCCGCTCAGACAGCTCCTGCGAGTGCCGGAATTTCAGCCGCTGAAAAAACATGTCGCTCTGCAGCGGCTGAAATTCCCGCATGTAAATTCCGTAGCCGCTCTGCATGGAGCAGCGCATAAAAGGCTGAAAACCGATGGGGTAGATCAGATTCTGCACCGGCCCCTGGTATTCGGGATGTTCATAGAGCCGGTATCTCTTCCCTTCTGCCTCCTGCCCGATCACCTCCTTCGAACAGCCGGAAAATTTGTCCAGCTCCATATCCCAGCGGCTTCCCATCACATGCGCCGGCATATGGTAGATAACGCCCCATCGGGTCTGTTCGCTCTGTTCTGTCTGCTCCCTGGTGAGCGGCCGAAATGCCCCCGCCTTTGCATCATAATAACAGCAGGCAAAAAACAGCGCCACGTCAAAATCGCTCGTCATATCCATCCAGCACGTTTCCAGCCCGTAGTGCTGCGCCAGCACATCGTAAAGCACATCCGACTCCGACCAGCTCTGCACATGCTCAAACTGCTCCAGCAGACATTTGAACTCATAAATACGCATATCGGCAACCATCCGGTAGAGCTCCTGCGCGGCCGCATCTCCCCGGTAAGCCTGATTCAGCCTGCGCAGAAGGGTCGGAACACTGTGCTCGTACAGCTGGTTCTCTCCCCGAAAAAAGCTGCTCCTCGCCGGCTGCCGCAGCACAACGCCGTGGGGATATTCAATCTGCATTCCCGCAGTCAGCGGGTCCCGATACAGATATTCCAGATCCATTGCAGCGGAAAAATCACTGCACTGATTCCAGTAATTTTCTCCCCGGTAGCTGGAAGCCGTCATGCGCTCCCCTCTTCTCGCCTCCCGCTGATTCTGCCTCTGAAACGCCGCAATCTGCTCCGTGGAAAGTTCAAATACCCGTCCCGGCTCCGGTTTATATAAATATTCGGACATAATTCAGCTCCTCCCCCTGCCGTCAATCTGCTGTCGGCAGCTGCTTATCAAACGCCAGCTTCGCCGTCCCCCGAAAAGAAATCATGCCGCAGCACACAAAGCCGTTCTTTTCCAGAATATGCCGCATCCGTCTGTTCTGCATATCCGTGTCCACCCGGATACTGCGGATGCCATTTTCGGCGCAAAGCCTCTCCGTCTGCGCAAACGCGGCATTCGAAAGCCCCATCCCCCGAAACTCACGGCGAAACGCCAGCCGGTGAACAACGGCGTATGGCTCCGCCGTTCTCCATTCCCCCCGAATATCCGCGTAGTCCGGTTCCCCCGCAAAATCAATGCACAGATACCCGGCAGCTCCTTCGCCTGTTTTCAGGAGATAGCCCGTCTTGTTTTTTATATCATTTCGAATTGTTTCCTCGTCTGGATAATCGTCGGTCCACTGAACAAATCCCTGCTCATTCTGAAACCGTCTTCCATCCCCTATAATCTCCATACATACGGCAAGCTCCTTCTGCCGTGCCGGTTCGAGTACCATCATTTTCCCCCACTTTAAGCCCGTGTCCTGTTGTATCTACTATAACTTTTAAACAGCAAGTCTATTATACATCCTTTTCTCCCAAAATCCAACACGTCAAATTATCCGGCGGTCAGAAAACAACAGCCCTGCATGACAGCACACATGGCAGCAAATTTAATAATAAAGCAGCTGTTCAAATTTTATGTTTCGTGTTATATTATAGTTATGAGGAGGATGTGATAATGTCAAATGTATTTGATACTGCAAAATATATTCTTGAACAGCATGGAACGTTGTCAACGATAAAGCTTCAAAAACTATGCTATTATTCTCAGGCATGGTCTCTTGTCTGGGATGATTCTCCTTTATTTAACGAGGATTTCCACGCCTGGGCAAACGGACCGGTGTGCCCGGAATTATTTTATAAAACAAAGGGAAGATACTCTGTGAATGCAGATGATGAAACCGGTGGAGACGATGATCTGTCTGACGATCAGAAAGATACCATTGACCGTGTACTTGAACATTATGGAACTCACAATGCGCAGTGGTTAAGTCAGCTGACACATATGGAGGCTCCCTGGCTTCAGGCACGGGAAGGCGTTCCATCCGGAGCAGGAAGTAATCATGTAATCACAAAAGAAAGCATGGCAATATATTATGGCGGGCTCTGAGAAAAAGAAGCAGAATCATTCTATAAACGTAAATGATTTAAACAAAACGGCACAGGACCGGCTGGCGGCCCGATACATCGAAGCCGAATCCATAATTTCATTGCGCATAACCGGAAATCACAGACTTTATGGCTATATAACCGGAAAGGTATTTCATGTTCTATGGTATGATGATGACCATGGGAACAACCATACATGCGTTTGCAGATCCAGTCTGAAACACACATAATCCGCCTGGCCGTTAAATCTGCCAGGCGAACTTTTATCTCCCCGCCCGTCAAAACCCTTTCAACAGATACAGCACCCAATCATCATCCCGACATGCCTCATACTGCGGACAGACACGCTCCCCGCACCACACCCCGGTTCCGTCCGGAACATATCCCCGCTTAACGTACATTCTCTGTGCGCTCCCATCCCCGCTGTAAAGGCCCCGGCCGGGAAAACGCCCCTTCCTGGCGCCGCAGTCTCTTCCCCGCGTCCCCCGTCACAGACACCACCGATCATAAAAATCCAAAATCTGTCCCATCAGTGCATCGTCCAGCTCACAGCATCTGTCCTTGTCGCGATTTTTCATCATAAATTCCGCCATAATTTCAGCGCTGGTTCCATTTTCCCGCGCATAATCGGCATAATCCGCGTACAGCTGTGCCAGATAGCTTCGGGCGGCATCGGAATAGTATAAACTGTCGTGTCCCCTGTCCTCGTACTCCACAAAGGAAAAACGCTCGTCTCCGCCGTATATTTCAAAGAAAATATCATACCCGTTTTTCGTCAGAACCGTCTTATCATCTCTGCTGTGAATAATCATAATACCGGCGTCGGTGCCGCCAAATCCGCCGGAAGCCGTGTAGCCTGCGTATTTCCCGAACTTCACCCGCTCATACAGAGAAACATAGGGCAGAAAAAGGCGGATGGGAGCGCCGATCATCGACTCGCCCTCCTGTTCAAACATTCCCACAGAGCTGTCAAACCCGGCGGCCGCCACCGCCGCCTTCACATCCGGATGGCAGTTCAGCACGCCGCCCACACTGTAGCCGCCCCAGCTGTGCCCAAACAGCACAATCGGAAGGCCGGCATACACCTGTGCCGCCTTCACATAGCGCAGCGCATAGTCCAGGTCGATAATCCCCTGGGGGAGACCTTTTACCGAATCGCCCTCACTTTTGTCATTTCCCGTCGCATCGTATGCAAACACATAATAGCCGTTGGACGTGAAAAAATCGGCCAGATCCATATAGGTATTCTGTCCGCCTCCGCCCAGGCCGTGCGCGAGCACAACCACGCCCCTCGCCTGCAGGTCATCCTTTGTATACTGATAGCCGGCCAGCTGCTGACCGTCCTTCGACTCAAACGTGCACTCCGTTACCTTTAAGCCGTCGAAATCGTCGGGCGAAAGGGCCGCCCAGTCCACCGTCTCAAAGCGCGTTCCAAAATTGCCCTGATAAACCGACACCGACATCACCGGCATAATTACAAGAAAAAATACCGCCAGAATACCGCAGATCACGGCCAGCGCAATTTTCTTTTTGCTTCTTCGACCTGTCCTTTTGTTTTTCATCCATTTACTCCTTCCCGTCATATGCTCCTTTATTTTAAATCTTCTGCCGCACGCACGCAATACTTTTTTGCCGCCTGTCTGTGCAGCGGTCACCCGATCCCATCCAAAAAATTTTTATTTAATTCCGCAAAGATGATATTATGAAAAAAATTGGAAAGGGGACCTGTATATGAAACGATATGTTATGTCTGCACAGCAGCGGCTATTGCAATCGCAAAAAGGAACTGTACCGAAACGTCCGGAACGTTCTGAAACGCGTCGGTGTTTTCTTCCGGGCGATTACATTGCCTGTTGCGATGAGGAAGAGGAGACTGAATTATGAATCACGGCCTGTCGGCACAGGGCGGGATCGAATTAAGGATGGAATCACCCCATTCTGTTTCTTTTTGTGTCCTGTCAGATATTTTATAATCAGATATATGTAACGCCTGGACACACCGTTTCGAAATGAACAGGAGAACCCCCATGGAAAAATCAACGTACATGATGATCGTAAAAAGCAAAACCTGCAACAGGCTCACAAAGCAGGTCGTTACTGAACATGTTGAGAACATCTGAAAGCTGGAAATCTGCGGCGTCTTTAAAGGCTATCCCGGAATGGCCGGCATGTATATTTTAAAGACCAAAACCCGGGAGGAGGCGGAGGAAATCTGCCGGGCAGAGCCCCTCGTCACAGGCGGGTACGCCACTTACAGGCCGGTCGGTTTCCAGAAGGCGGACCGGGAAAACGATTATCTGCTTTAATTTCCAATACGGCCGCACTCTTTCGGCCAGCCGCCCAATCACCAATCAAAAAATCAGGAACCTCCCTCCGAAGGTTCCCTGATTTTTTCTGTATCCGGCTCTCACCGCACACACGTCTCAAAATGATACTTCTCATAGATAGCCCCCGCCTCCTCGGAACAGAGAAAGCAAAAGAAGTCATCCGCCGCCCGCGTCCGTCTCTCATCCGCACCGTCGTTTGCCACCCGCGCCGCCGGGTAGACAATCTCCCCGGTGAGCCCGCTGCCGACAAGCTCCAGAATCACCAGCTCCTCCTCGTGCCCCAAAACGTCCGTATAGTAAACCATGCCAACCTCACAGACGCCCTCCAGCACTGCGGCGAGCGCTTCCTTCTCGCTTTCCTGCTCACGGATAACCGTTCCCAGCGCTTCGCCGATCTGCGCGCTGCTGTAGGCCTGCGGGTAATCCGTATACTCCAAAAGCCCCAGCTCCATCAGCGCCGTCCTCGAATACATGCCCATGGGGACGCTGCCGTCCGCCAGCGCAACGCTCTCTGCCCGGCCGATGTCCGAAAGCCCCGTGACCGCCGTGTGCGCTCCGCTGTCCGCAACCACAACCACCTGATTGGAGACGAGATTCATGCGGCTCTTCTCCATCACCTGCCCGCTCAGCTCCAGCCTGTCCATCGGCTTTTGCTCCGCAGGAATAAAAATATCGCAGGCACTGCCCTCCTCAATGAGCTTCAGCAGCTTTCCCGAACCTCCCGTGCGGACCGTCACCCGGACATTGGGCTGCGAAGGCCCATATACGTCCACCAGCTCCTCCATAACCCCGTGCAGGCTCGATGCCGCAAACACAGAGATCTCCGTCTCCTTAATTTCCTCCGGATCTCGTGCCCGGGCACGCTTCCGGTGAGACCTACCGCTCTCCGGCACAAACCCTGTGCTTCCCTCTCCGTCCGCAAAAGGACGCTCCCCTTCCAGTCTGTCCGACGCCGTCTCCTGTCCGGTCTCTCCCACGGTGTACCCGCCGCAGGCCGACAGCGAGAAAAACGCCGCAAGCAGCACTGCCATCACGCATTTTCTCATTCCGGTACCTCTCAAAGTCCGATTCCTGTCGATTCCTATCCTCCGATCTGCACCATCGCTTCCGCCCCGGCCGTTCGCCGCCGGTCCTCAAAACAGTGCATCCGCGGCTTACTGCTGATCACGCCTCTCACAGCCCTGGCAATCGCATCGTCCGTCTCCCTGCTCTCTCCCTTCTCTGATCTTAACAAATCCCGAAGAGAAACACAATCCTCATACCCCAGGCACGGACGCAATTCTCCCCGCGCCGTCATGCGGATGCGGTTGCAGCCGCCGCAGAACGGCCCGTGCATGGCGCTGATAAAGCCCACCGAGCCGGCAAACCCGTCAATGCGCCAGTATACCGCAGGGCCGTTCCCGTGCACGCGCCCGTCCGGCTTCAGAGACGGCCAGGCCGCCTTCATTGCCGCAAACAGCCCGGTGTTCGACACGCCCTTTACTTTCGCCCCCATCCCGATGGGCATCAGTTCAATAAAGCGGACGTCGATCGGGCGGTCTTTCGCAAAGAGAATCAGCTCACGCCACGCGTCATCATTTACGCCCCGCTGCAGCACCGCGTTAATCCGCACCGCAGCGCCGCAGGAAACCGCGCGATCGATTCCGTCCAGCACCTGCTGCAGCCTGTCAAAGCCAGTGATTCGCTCATACAGCGCGCGGTCCGCCGTATCAAGACTCACATTGACCGCATCCAGCCCCGCCGCAAAAAGCCGGTCCCATTCCTCACACAAAAGCACCCCGTTACTTGTCATGGTCACCTGCTCAACGGACGGCGTTTCCTTTAACCTGGCGACCAGCTCCGCCAGCAGCGGACGCAGCAGCGGCTCGCCTCCCGTCAGCTTAAACCGCGTAATCCCAAGCCCCGCCGCAATACGGCATACCCGCGCGATCTCCCCATCGGTCAAAATATCCTGCTGCCCGGTCCGCACAGGCTCTTTTGGCATACAGTAACGGCAGCGCAGATTGCAGCGGTCGGTCACGGAAACGCGCATGTAGCGGATGTCTCTTCCAAAGCTATCCCTCATAACGCCAGTCACCGCTTTTTCCGCCCGACTTGGACAACAGACGGATATTTTCCATATGCATTCCCCGGTCAACGGCCTTGCACATATCGTAGACCGTCAGCAGAGCAATCTGCACGCCCGTCAACGCCTCCATCTCCACACCGGTTTTGCCCACCGTCTTTGCCGTGCACTCTGCCGTAATCGAGGAGGAGGCCGCATCCGGCAGAAAACGAATCTCCACGCCGGTAAGCCCGAGAATATGGCACAGAGGAATCAGCTCCGCAGTTTTTTTGGCAGCCATAATTCCCGCAATTCTTGCCGCTCCCAGCACATCTCCCTTCTTCATCCCGCCGGCACAAACCTTCGCAAAGCAGTCGGCGCTCATAAAGATCGTCCCGGCGGCGGCGGCCGTCCGCACGGTGTCGGCCTTCGCCCCGATATCCACCATCACCGCGTTTCCTTCCGCGTCAAAATGCGTAAGCTCAGGCATCCGGACCTCCCTGCCGTCCGGCTCCATCGACACAAGCGCATCCCCCTCGCAGACCATTCCCCCCTGCAGAACCCGGCAGAACACCCCCTCCCGCGGCATGATGCAATCCCCCATCGCCTGATAGATGCTGCAGCCGCCGCGGCACTCCTTTCCGACCTGCGTCAGCTCCAGAACAGCCTCCCCGCACCGGAAGCGTGTCCCAACCGGAAATGCTTTCAGATCATAACCGGAAACCACAAGATTTTCGCCGAAGGCACCGAATGGAACCTCCGCTCCCCGCGCGCGAAACGCCTCGATCTGCTCCAGCGCAAGCATACTCACCTGTCTGTGCCACCTTCCGGCGTGAGCATCGCCGCAAAGCCCCCAGTCCGCAATCAGCCTCGCCTTATGGACATTTACCTTTTTTGTGCCCTTCGCCGGGCTTGTACATACTGCCCATATCTTCCCCATCGCCTGCCCGTCCTTTCTCTCACGATCCCTGCGCCGTCTCTCCATGTGCTCCATCAGCCAGTCCGCAAGCGGCGCGGCGTCGTCCAGCGGATAGACAATCTCTCCCTCCCCCGGAGGCACAAATCCCGCAATATCCGTCGCAATGCCCATGCGCCCGCCGGGATCGGACACCGCTGCGCTCGAATTGCCGGAGCGGACAATCTCGATTTTGTTCAGCGTTGTGTCCTTTCCGCCCTCAAGGAGCACCAGCTCACAGTCCGAAAACCATGCCGAAAGCTGCTCCGGCGCCGCGCCCCTTCGCGCGTGCACCGACACCTGCGTCCCGGAATAGACCGCCGCAATATCCGCGCCGGCGCAGTACATGCGGCTGCTGTCCGTCCCCGGCACATCCGCCTCAAACTCATGCCCGTCATGCTTGACCGCTGCAAGCCGGACGCCCCGGCCCTTTAAGGCGGCAATCAGCATTTCCATATAGCGTGTCTTTCCGGAATTTTTTACGCCGCACACCGCAAAAACAAAGGGCATGCCCGCCGTTTCGTCTCCTGTCCCCAATTTTACGCCCTCCGCAGTCCGCTCACAGTCCGACACTGCCGCCGGTCCGCTATGCCCTTTTGCATCTCACCCCTGCGCGCAGTCATGCACCGCGCCGGTCAGTATCTCAATCCCGTGCAGCAGATGCGGAAAAATGTACGCAAGCGTCTCCCGCACCGCCTTTGGGCTGCCCGGCAGATTGACGATCAGCGTCTCCCCCCGGATGCCCGCCACGGCCCTGCTTAACATCGCCCGCCCGGTAAACTGCATGCTGTGTGCCCGCATGGCCTCCGGAATCCCCGGCGCCTGCCGCTCGATAACCGCAAGCGTCGCCTCCGGCATACAGTCCCGCTTTGAAAAACCCGTTCCCCCGGTAGTCAGAATCAGCTCGGCAATCCCGCCGTCGTGCCCAGCACGCCGGAATCGTGCAGCCCGCGGGGCAGAGAGACGATTCCGCTCGTAACACGCCCTCGAACGAGACGGCGCACACTCGTATTTTTCCCGAAATCCTCCCCCATCACAGCGCTCTCCCGCTGCGGGCCGTACTGGCCGCAGCCCGTCAGATGAGCCAGAAGAGGGCGCGCCAGCACCTCAAAATGCGCAAAGGACCCATATGGATTACCGCTCAGGGAAAGCACAGACGTTTTATCCACCATCGAAAAAATCACCGGCATCCCCGGCTTGATACGGATGCGCCAGAAAACCGGACGCGCCAAAAGGCCGGCCAGCGCTCCGTGCATAATATCCCGCTCTCCCACCGACACTCCCCCTGCGGTGAGTATCAGGTCAGTCTCTTCGGCCAGCTCTTTGATCCGGATGGCCGCCGCCTCCTCGTCATCCTGCAGATGCCCGGCAGCCGGCTCAATTCCAAGCTCCCTGAGCCGCCCCGCCAGAACAAAAAGGCTGGAATTGTAAATTTTTCCCGGTCCCCGTTTCTCCCCCGGCATCACAAGCTCGTCCCCTGTGGTAAGCACGGCAACGCGCGGTATGCGGCGCACCCGAACCCGCTCTGTGCCGGCGCTCGCAAGAATGCCAAGCTCCACCGCGCCGATTTTTGTCCCCGCCTCCAGCAGCAAATCGCCCCGCGCAAAGTCTTCTCCCGCACGACAGTAATTGTCGCAGGCGGACAGCTCTCTGTACACCGCAACCGTCTCTTCGCCCCAGTCCGTATCCTCCTGACGGATCACGCAGTCCGCCCCGGGAGAAATGGGCGCTCCCGTCATAATGCGCACCGCCTGCCCCCGGCAGATTTTTTTGTCGAAAACGCCCCCGGCCACGACCCTGCCCGCCACGGTGAGCCTTGCGGGATTCTCCTTTGTTGCGCCGGCCGTATCGGCCGCAATCAGCGCATAGCCGTCCAGCGGCGAGCGCGCAAAGGGCGGCTGGTCCATGTCCGCCGTCACGGACTCTGCCAGAATGCGCCCGAGCGCATCGGAAAGCGGCACCTCCTCCGTCTCCGCAATGGTTCCGGTATGCGCCTTCACAAGTGAAAGCGCCTCCTCCAGCTCAATGTTCACATGCTCGTAACGATTCTCATACGCTCTGATGCCCATGCTCCGCCCTCTCATGCCTCTGTCCCGCTTTCGATTCCGCCCTCACACAGCAGCGACTGCTCCAGCAGGATAAATCCTCTCGTCATTTTTGCCGCCGCCCGGTAGAAATCGGTCTCTGCGTACTTTAAAACATCCTCCGTAAACGCCGGAATCCAGTTCAGGAGATGATTTTCCAAAAAGGCCTGCTGTTCCTGTGCGGCCTCTTCCTGCCCGCCGCACAGACAGGCCATAAACTCCAGCTCACAGCTGATGTGATCCTCCAGGCAGTCCGCCGGAGCATCCGAAAGTCCGACCCCCGCCTCCCGGTAAATCCTCCGCACATCCGACCACGCTTCCTGCTTCACCAGGCGCTTTCTGTCGGCGTAGACGGATTCGTAGGGAAACGCCGCCTCCCCGTCCGAACGGCCCGCCGCAAGGAATATCCGCGCATAATCCGCCGCAAGCGCTTCTTCCGTGTCAGAGCCCGTGCCGTTCTCTTCCAGAAAGCGCGTGAAAAGCCGATAGCTCTCAAACAGCTCACGCTCTCCGTTCCCGCCGGGAAAACGCATCGCCGCAAGCGTTTCCAGAAATGCCAGGTCCGCCTCCCGCCTGTAAAATCTGGCGATAAAACGGTACATAAGCCCGCGTCGCTCCCTCATTTTCGCTGCCTCGTCTGCATGTTTCATACCTGTCTCCTGCCCCCTCTCCGCTCCGCAAGCTCCCGCGGCAGCAGATCCTGCCAGGCGGCGTTTCGCAGAATATAGTAATTGCCCGGGTGACTTCCCGTATCCCTGAGCTTATGAATATGCTCCGGCCTCGTCTGCGCCAGAAGCTGTGACACCGCACTGTCCGGATCGTCGATGTCCCCGCAGTACAGCGCATTTCCCGGACAGTTTTTCACGCAGGCAGGCTTCTCCCCCTCCCTGCGAAGCTGTTCGCAGATTGTGCATTTATCCATAACGCGCCGCTCTCTGTTCAGCGTGAGCGCGCCATACGGGCAGGCACGCTCACAGGCGCGGCAGGCGATGCACGTCTCCGCGTCGATCATCACAACCGCGTCCGCCTCGTTCCTGCGGCAGGCCTTTGTCGGGCAGGCGGCAACGCAGGCAGGCTCTTCGCACTGCTGACACATCACCGGAAGAAAGTACATCTCAAGGTCCGGGAATACCCCGGTCGGTCCCACATCAAAAACTCTGTTCCGGTTCTCCCCCGGCCCGATCCCGTTCTCCGCCTTACAGGCCACCTGACAGCCCTTACAGCCGATACAGCGGTCGGCATCAATCACAAATATGTACCGGCTCATTTAACAAATACCTCCTTTGTCCGTCCGGACGGCTTCGGCAGCCACGGCTTAAAGTCCTCCGGATTCAGCCACACCCCCTCCGGCGCGCCGTCCGCTTTCTCCAGCTGTACCTGAAACGCCCGAAGCGTATAGGTTCCCACCACGTCGTTAAACGGGGCGTCCGCCTTCGTCAGTATGTTAACATTCATCTCTTTCCAGCCGTGGGTTTTCGTGTTCAGCGTCTCCGGGTTCCAGAATCGCTCCATCCAGACGATCCCCGGCCCGATGCCCTCGGTGAGCACCGCAATGCCCCGAATCTCGCCGCGCTTCGACCTCACCCACACCCAGTCGCCCGTCTCAATCCCGTACCCCTCCGCCGTCCGGGGGTTCACCCAGACCTCCGGCGCAGGGTACATTTCGCGCAGAAACGGAATGTTGCGCAGCGTGCTGTGGTGATAGTAAGGCACCCGCCCGCTGGTCAGCACAAGGGGAAATTCCCGCGACACTTCGTCGTCCCTTACGGGGCTCTCGTGCGGCTCCAGATAATACGGAAGCGGCTCGTAATCTTTAGACGCCGGAGGCAGCTCGCACTTGCTGAACGGCTTTCCGGTTCTGCCGAGGGTAATCATGCTCTCCAGATAGATTTCCAGCTTTTTCGACGGCGTATTAAAGCCCTGTGCAAGCCCGGTTTTTTCATCCTTCCACTGATACACATAATAGGTCTGCCAGTCCCTGCGGGGCATGTACTCGTAGGGTGTCAGCCAGCAGAGCTTCTCCCAGTCGAAATCGATGCGCTTCAGGAAATGGATGAACACCTCCTTCTCCGAGCTCCAGTAAGGCAGATTTTTTCCCATAAATTCCGGGTCAAAGGCGCGCCTGCACTCCTCGTCTCCCCGGTCTGCGCACGCCTTCGCCAGCATCGACCAGATCACCGTCTCATCCACCGTCTCCCACAGATGCGTCACCTGCTGCCGCGCACACAGCGTATTGCAGGTTTCCACCATCATGTTCGTCTCCAGCCACTCCTCGGTCGGCAGCAGAATATCCGCATAGGCCGAAAATGAAGTCGGATACATATACATATGTACGATCAGGTCGAGACGCTCCATCGCCTTCTGCCACCTTTTACTGTCGGCGACGGCCCCCAGCTTGTTGCCGGAGCGGTCGATCCACACCCGGAGCGGGTAGGGCTTTCCCGTGAGCACCGCCTCAAGAATGCTCGACGGATGCCCCGCAAACCAGATGCCGAGCCCCTTGTGCTCGTTGCCGCCTAGGCGCTTTCTGAGCTGCTCGTCCGGCAGAAGATCGGCGCAGATCGGAACCGGATAGTTCGGCATATCAAACGTACCGCTGGTGCGAAAGCGCTGCATCAGCGCCCCCGGGCGCTCCACGTTGCCGAGCAGAAGGTCGATCGTGCACGCCCCCATGGCCGCCTGCACGGAGTTCGGCGTCTGGTCGGTGGCCACGCCGATCGCAAGGCCCCCGGGCGTGTTCTCCGCAAACAGGCGGATCGCCTTCACGATGCGGTCCGCATCCAGCCAGCAGATTTCGGCCGCCCGCTCCGGCGTAAAGTCCGCCACCTGCTCCTTCAGCATCGTAAAGCCGGTCTTGTACACCCTGCCGTCCACAGTAAAGGTTCCCTCCAGCGCGTCGTCCCACGGATAGGCAAGCGGCTGCATGGAGTCCGTCCTTTTATCCCAGACATAAAACGTGTCGGGAACCGCCGGGTCGCTGCTCACCGCCGCGCGGGGCATCAGCTTCGTCTCCGTGTCCACAAGATACGGCAGGTTCGTCCACTTCAGCACAAATTCAGCGTCATAAAGCCGGTGTTCGATAATATAGCGAATCCACGCCATCATAAGCGCCACGTCCGTTCCCGGCCGGATCGGAAGCCAGATGTCAGCCTTCGCCGCATCCTGCGTAAAGGGCGGGTCGATCACGACAGTTTTAACGCCCTTCGCCCGCTGGTCGTTCACAGCCCCGCCGCCGCTGGCCGGGCACGAACAGGAGGGGTCCGTCCCCCACAGAACGAGCGCCTTAATCTCACTGTCAAAGTAGAGCTCCAGCGCGTTTGAATCCGCAATACTCGGGTCCACACCGCCGTACATCATCGTGTAGCTGACTACCCGGGGCAGATAGCACTGGGCTCAGCCCGGCTCAAACCAGTTCGGTGTCCCGAAAATGTTGCAGAATCTGGCAATACTCCAGATTTCCGGGTTACCGCCGCCCCCGGTAGAGCAGAACACGCTCTCTGCGCCGTACTCCCTCTTCACCTCGATCAGCTTGTCTGCGATCGTCCCAAGAGCCTCCTCCCAGGAGATGCGCTTCCATCTTCCCTCCCCCCGGGCGCCGACGCGCTTCAGAGGGTACTTGTTGCGGTTCGGGTGATACAGCGCCTGAATGCCGGCGAGACCCTTCGCGCACATGCGCCCTTTACTCATCCTGTCCTCGGGGTTTCCCTCAAGCTTTACCACTCTGCCGTCCTTCACCGTCGCGATGACGCCGCAGTTTGCAATGCAGGCGCGGCAGCAGGTTTTGATCTTCCTTACCCCCTCTTCCTGGTCTGCGGACGAACACACCACCCCCGCTCTCAGCATGGGCGTATCGACGGCGGACAAAAGCCCGCCTATGTCTGTCGCATCCAGATATTCCTGAACGGTCATACCTTCCCTCCCAAATCGAGTTCTCACAGAATGCGCGTCCGGCACGCATCCGCTGAACCGTAAAACAGTCTTTTTGCTGTTTTTATTATAACGCGGAAATACCAAATAGGGAAGCCCTACAGGAAATTTCCGGCCAGCTTTGGCCGGAAAACACTTGACGCAGACAGTCTAACGTGTTAAACTAACAATAAGTTTAATGCATTAGACCGGATTGCAAAGAGAAAGGAAGCATAAAGATGGAAACACCGAAAGTATTTGAGAGCGAATACCGTTTCTGCGAAATTCTGTGGGAGCACGAGCCGGTGACGAGCCGGGAGCTTGTCCGCCTGTGCAGCGAGAAGCTGGAGTGGAAAAAGTCCACAACCTACACCGTCATAAGGCGGCTGGCCGAGCGAGGAATCTTAAAGTCCGAGAACGCAGTGGTAACCTCCCTCGTCTCCAGAGAAGACATTCAGTCCGCCGAGAGCGCGGAGGTTGTGGAGCGGACCTTCTCCGGCTCCCTGCCGGGCTTTATCGCGGCATTCACACGAAAAAGAGAGCTTACCGGGCAGGAGATCGACGAAATACAGAAAATTATTGACAGTTACCGCAGGCAGGAATAGCCGGAGCCCGGAGAGGAGGAATCGAAATGGTAAATTTATTTGTCCGCATTTTACATATGAGCATACCGGCAGGATACCTGATCCTTGCCGTGCTGGCAGTCCGCTTTCTGCTGAAAAAGGCTCCCAAAACCATGCGCCTGTTTCTGTGGCTTCTGGTGGGAATCCGGCTCATTCTGCCGTTTTCCGTCGAGTCGGCGTTCAGCCTGCTCCCGGATACCGGCTCCGCTGGCGGGCGCATTGCCGTCGGCGCCGCCGCGCCGCAGCTGACAGAGGCCTCGCCCGTTGCGCCGGATTTACCGGATACGCTTATCACGTCACCAAAGGAGCAGCCGAAGAAGGATAAAATTTCCGGCACGCCGCCGGCCTTAGCCTCCGCCGCCGGCATATGGGCGCTCGGCACGGCCGCCATGACCGCCTACATGCTCGTCAGCTGGCTGCGGCTTAAAAACCGTGTAAAAACTGCCGTCCCGGAAGACGTCACAGACGACAGCGCCCGAACGGTCCGCATTTACCGGAGCGAGCACATTGACAGCCCCTTTCTGCTCGGCATCCTCCGCCCGCGCATTTACATCCCGGAAGACATTGCGGAAAACGACATCCCCTACGTGGTGCTGCACGAAAAAATACACCTGAAAAGAAGGGATTACCTCATAAAACCGGCAGGCTTTCTGATTCTTGCTCTGTACTGGTTCCACCCGCTTGTCTGGACCGCCTATGTGCTGCTGTGCAGAGACATCGAGCTGCTCTGCGACGAGCAGGTGATCCGCAGACTGGGAGAGCCGTGCAAGCAGGCGTACTCCCAGGCGCTCCTCGACTGCGCCGTAATCCGCCGCGCCGTATCGGCCTGTCCCGTCGCCTTTGGCGAGATCGGAATCCGGGAGCGGGGGAAAAATGTCCTGCACTACAAAAAGCCGGCCTTCTGGGTTATTCTGGCCGCGGCCTGCGCATGCATCGCCGTGCCGGTCTGCTTTATGACACAGCCAAAGATCGCCGTCCCTCAGCCGGATTCCAAAGCCCATTCCCAGACGGCAGACGCCAGACCGGAAGCGGAGAATCCGCCGTCCGCGGACACAGATCCGAAAACCACGGAAATCGGAATCACGGATACGAAAAGGGCCGCTGCAGACCAAAACCGAAAAGCAGTCGAAGCCTGGGCTGCGGCCTTCTGCAGCCGCGACGGCACAACCATCGCGGAAATGCTCGCCGAAGATGCCAGCCAGGAGCTCACCGACAAGTGCGGCTTCACCCGGCTGGCGGACGGCGGCGTCGAGTTCGGCTTTTCAAGCCCCTGGCCCTGGTCAGACAGCTGCCGCATTGTCAGCGTGACGGAGGATTCCGCCGAAATTCTGTACTACGCCTGGGTTTCCGACCCCCATGTGACGGTCTGGAGAGAACAGCTCACATTTAAGACAGAGCAGGACCGGTTTGCGGTGACCTCGGAATCCATTCAGTTTCTGGACAATATCTGTACCGCAGAGCAATTTGAGCAGGCATACCCGGACCTTGTCATCGCCGGAACCATGATGGACTACTACTCCTGCAACGGCGCGGGCGACGCATTAAACAGAGCGGGAAACCGGACGCTTTTACAGCCGGATACGGCAGCTCTTTACCTGTTAAACCTGCTAAACAACCAGAACAAGGTCAGCACACAGGTGATAAGAGACGACGGGGATGAAAACCGCTGCACCGTTGCCATAACCTTTCACCTTCCGCCAATG
This sequence comes from uncultured Lachnospiraceae bacterium, assembly GCA_949740385.1. Classification (GTDB taxonomy): domain Bacteria; phylum Bacillota; class Clostridia; order Lachnospirales; family Lachnospiraceae; genus Roseburia. Next base: position 13,809 of record CATJJD010000209.1, on the reverse strand, counting down.
AAGACCGTGAACATAACCATGATCCGGCCTTACGGTGCCGACGGCATCTGGGTTCCTTACAGCGAAACGCCGGAAGAGCCCCCGGCCTCCGAGCCTGTGATCGCCGTACACAGCGTTGACGACCTTCTGGAAAAAGACGCGGTGACGCTGGAAACACTGTTTCCCGATCACCACAGCTATGCATCGGACAATGACCTGACGATGAGCGCGGACCTGGACGGCGACGGCGTCGAAGAAAAAATAGAACTGACCGATCTCCACTACAACGGCGGCGACGGCGGATACGCGCTGACAGTGACGGACACCGAAACCGGCAGGCCGATCCCGCTGCCGGACGGATACACAAAGGAGAGCGGATTTCCCGTAACCTCCAGCTATGCGGAGCCGGAGCTTATCATCGGACTCGGAAAAGCAGAGCCGGACCGCATCATCGCCAAAATCCAGAGCGGCGCACTGCTTCGCATCTACGAGCGAAAAGGGTACCGCGATGAAATAAAGGAGCGCATGCTCAAATACCTCGCCTTCGAAACCAGGACTGACGCGGTAAGCGGCTGCCGCATAATCACCCGCGAGGGGGAGAGCACACCGACGCTCGTGCTAAAGAGCTATGTATCCGGCGACGGAGGGCATTCGGACACCCTCGGCTATGTCATAACGGAGCTGAAGCTAACGAGAGATCACACCTGGAACGCAGTACATTATTTCCTGCTGGACGGCTGCGAATATCAGGAGTCCGGCATATAAATATAACAGGGGACGAAGTGCGGCACGCACTTCGTCCCCTGTTTATCGGACCGCTTCACAAATCGGAGCCGTGACAGAATCGAATCACTCCGCCCCCTTCTTCCTCACAATCAGCGCATCCGGCATATACCGCCCTCTTCCGCTCACACTTGAAGATTTCGTTATGTACGACCCGTTGTACCACATAACCGACGAGCTTCCGCCGTCCATGTTCATCGCCTGCCAGGCGTGATACCCCTCCAGAATGTCGGCGCAGTCCGCCACCGTGCACCCGAGACTGTAGCCGATCTGCCTCCCGTCGATGACAAGGAGCAGCATATCGCCGTTGACGGCCTGCCCCACAACGGTTCTCGGCTGCAGCCCCATACAGTAGGAGCCGTCCACCACGCACTCGCCGTCCACAATAATGGCCGGGTAAAACTCCACGCCCCACCGGTAATCGGAAATATCATCCCACGGATAATTGCTGACATACAGCTTGCCGTCCGTCCGCAGACCGCAGAATTTCCAGTGCGGCTCCGTGGAGTGAGTCCCGTACTCCTGCCCGTCAATAATCATGGAGCCCTTCACCTGTCCGCCGGAGCCGTGCCCGCCCACATCCGAGAATCCGCTCATATTGATAACCAGCAGCGCATCCTCCTGCGCGCCGAACTCTCCGGCCTCCTGGCCCCGCACGCCAAGCCGGTTGGACTTCACAAGCTCCGTCCTCGCCGCATCCTTCACGATGGCCAGCTTTCCCTGATAGCCCTCCCCCGACACCTTCACAAGAAGCAGCTCGTTTGCCGTATCCAGCACGAGAACCGGGTGTCCCTGGCTCGTCACAAGCCCGAGAGCCCCTTCCATATCCTCAATCAGAAGCTCACCGTATCCGTTTTCCAGAAGCTTCGGGTGCTGCTTCAGATACAGCCGAAACTCCGGCGTATCCAGCTCCCAGTACCGCGCGAAAAAATTCTCCTGCTCCTGTTCGGCCGCATTCTCCGTGTCCTTAACCTCATTGCCCTTTCCGTACACCACCTCCGGCGCAAGACTGTCCCAGGTGCTCACCAGAGACTTCTGTCTCTCCCGCTGGTTCGCCGCCCCCTCCATCACCTCGTCGATCACGCTCTGCGGAAAAATCTTCGCCAGCCACTGATGGGAATTTGTCGTCATGGCAGTCTCAATCCAGAGTGTTCTCCACTTTTCGATAAACGCAATCTGAGAAAATGCGATTGTGCAGTACGCAAATATAAGCAGCGACACAACGAGGGCCGACACACATATATGTTTTGTTCTTTTGCTCATCGTTTCTTCCTCTCATGTTCCTTCCTGAACGGTTTTAGCCTGTTACTTTTTTCCTATATTATCATGCCGTTCGCCTGTCTGCAACACTATGAGCAAAAATTAAATAAAAATTAAAGCTTTGGCAGGTATTTCTCAACATTCCGGCGGCCCGGTGCATTACAAAAACGGGAGGCCTTTGCCCCCCGCTTCACCGGTATGTTCCTATACCTCCACCGTCTTGAATTTCAGATCCTTATACCTGCCGTACTTCGCCTGAACCTCCTCCTGGCGCTCAAAGAAGTCGATGCGCGTCTGCACGATCTCATCCAGATGCTTGTCGCGGCACTCGTTGACATTGCGGTCTCTGCACAGTCCGTCCTCCGCCGGCACGAAGCGCACCCTGCCGTCCTCGCCCCGCACCAGGTCGCCGCCCGCGCCGCACACCGCACACTCAAACGGCCACTGAATGCCGTCCCAGTGCGGCTCGCCCTTAAAGATCAGGCCGCCGTGACAGTTCGGGCACAGACCCTGATCCGGATCGCCCAGCCAGCCTCTCTCCTCCACCGGCGTGTTGATCGCCGTGATAATATTCTCTCCCATTTTGTGCGCGCGGCTCAGCTGGTCGTCCCGCAGAAGCACATTGCCCGGACGGCCGTTTCTCGTGGCCATCATCTGATCCACAACGTAGATGGACTGGGTAAACATGGAAGCCGCCATCGTCTCCAGCGTAAGCCCCTGCCAGTCGTGACAGGAACCGCCTACCGCGATCAGTCCCGCAACCGTGTGCGGGTCCTCCTTAACCGCGCCGATCTTGAGCAGGAATGCCAGCTCATACGCCAGAAATCTCTGGGCAAACCTTGTGTAGACGGAGCTCGGCATCAGATCATAGGTCGGCACGCCGACAATAATGCCGTTCTGCTGCTGCATCGCGGCAATCAGCTTATCCACGTCGTCCTTCGCTTTGAGCACGCAGCCTCTGTACTCGCCCTTGCCCATTGCCACCTCTCCCATATTCATGGTACAGCTCTCGCAGCCGGTACACGGAAGAATATTGTAATCAAACAGATTGATCAGCGTAACCTCCGCGCCCTTCTCCTGGCACGCAAGCAGCGCTTCCTTCACCAGAATCTCGCTGTTTCCGTTGTGGCGTCCCGCCACGATACCCATAACCTTCATTTCACAGTCTCCTTTTCTCTTTGTACAGCCTCATTTTACCTAAAGAAATTGTAAACAAATTCCGCCTGCTTTGGATTAGAAAAAAGTAACACGAGTGTGGCATTTGGTAAGGTGTTAAAGCTTCTTTACACCCCGCTTTTTATAAGCTATAATTATGATTGCACATTTTAAATTTGGATGATACAGAAAAAAGATCAGGAAAAAAATATGACAAACCGGGCCTTTCAACAGTATATCGACATGTTCTGCAGAGAAAATCCCACCGAGAGTCAGGCGTACCGCCGGATTATGAACGACTTCTATACCGAAAACGGCGACGATCTCCCGATGCTGCACGCCGACAGCATCTGCGACAGCGGCAGCAGCCTCGGCGTATTCATGCACCCCTACATTACAGGGGATCACTGCAAAGTACACGTACACGACTGCTTTGAGCTTGTGTACCTCTCCAGAGGGCGCTGCTTCTAGACCATCGGCGCCAACGTCTGCAACATGTCAGAGGGGGACATCTGCATTCTGGACCCCTATGTCATTCACCGCATTGATCTGGAATCGGAGACGGACCAGCTCTTTCACATTATGATCAAAACCGCCCTGTTTCAGTCCGCCTGGCTCAATATCGTCTCCCGCAACGACATCATCAGCAATTTCTTCATCAACGCGCTGTTTGCCGGCGACCGGAAGCAGTCCTACCTCTTTTTCCCCCATGCAGGAAACACCGGCGCACAAAGCATCGCACAGAGCCTGATCATCGAGCTGTACGAAAAAAAAATCGGCTACCAGAGAGCCGCCGAGAGTTACATGGATATTCTGTTCACAGAGCTTGTCCGCGGCAGCCGGACATCCGACGAGGACAGCCAGCGGACGGCGGGCAGCTCCTTCTGCCGGGTGCTGGACTACGTGAACCGCAACCTCTCCGACGTAAACCTGATCTCGGTGGCCGAGGAATTTCACTATCACCCGAAGTACCTCTCCTCCCTCTTCACAAAACACACGGGAAAGAGCTTCTCCGAGATCGTACAGGACGCAAGACTCCGGCAGAGCTGCTGCTACCTGCAGTACACCGAGCTCTCCATCGAGGAGATTTCCGCAAGAATCGGCTATCAGGACAGAAGCAGCTTCAACCGCAGCTTCCGGCGCGCATACCAGATGACGCCGACGCAATACCGCTTACAGCATCGCGCCGGCGCCCCGGAAAAATAACTTACCTTATGCCACTTATCCGTTAAACCATCGGCTTTAAATCGTCGGCAATCGTTAAGACAGCCTCCGTCGCCGCCTGAATCTCCTCCACGGTAAACTCCGGGTTATACTCCTTAAGAACAAGTCCGTCCGCCGTGACCTCAATCACAGCCATCTCGGTGACAATCAGGTTCACCTGGCCTGCCGCAGTCAGGGGCAGCGTGCAGTTCTTAAGAATCTTGTGCGCGCCCTTCTGGGTGTGCTCCATCGCAACGATCACGCGCTTTGCACCCACAACGAGATCCATCGCGCCGCCCATTCCCGGAACCATCTTGCCCGGGATGATCCAGTTTGCAATGTTGCCGTGCTCGTCCACCTGCAGGGAGCCAAGAATCGTCGCATCCACATGTCCGCCGCGGATAATCGAGAAGGAGGTTGCACTGTCAAAGAACATGCCGTCCTTTGCGATGCCGGCCGGCTGTCCGCCCGCATTCACGATATAGGCCGCATCCTCCGCCTCCGGGTCCGCGTCCACCAGACCGATAAATCCGTTCTCGGACTGCAGGGTAATGGATACACTCGGGTCAAGAAAAGCCGGAACCATAGTCGGAAGCCCGATACCCAGATTTACAACGTCGCCGTCACGCAGCTCCTTCGCCACTCTCTTTGCGATAAAAGGCTTGATTTCACTTTTTTCCATCTTATGCTTCCTCCTTTAATACTAAGTAATCCACATAAATATGCGGCGTCTCCACGTAATCCGGTCCGATCTCCCCCGCCGGAACAATCTTCTCAACCTCTGCGATCACCGTGTCCGCCGCAGAAGCCATCATCGGATTAAAGTTGCGGGTGGAACCCTTGTAGCGGATATTTCCGGTCTCGTCGGCGACGAAGCCCTGAATAATCGCAACGTCCGCGTGGAGCGGCTTCTCCACAACATACTGCTTTCCGTCCACGGTAAGTATATCCTTGCCCTCCGCAACCGTCGTTCCCAGTCCGGTCGGCGTAAGGAAACCGCCCAGTCCGTTTCCGCCGCAGCGCACCTGCTCTGCCAGCGTTCCCTGCGGCGTAAGCACCAGCTCAAGCTCGCCCGCGTTGTATTTCTCGCCGCATTCCTTATTCAGGCCCACATGGGAAGCGATCAGCTTCTTAATCTGCCCGTTGTGCAGCAGTCTGCCGCATCCCACATCCGGAAATCCCGCGTCGTTGCAGATGACGGTGAGATTCTTCGCGCCCGCTGCCGCAACGCCCTTAACAACGCTCTCCGCTGTGCCGTTGGTCATAAAACCGCCGATCATGACAGTCATGCCGTCCTTCACGAGTTTTCCCGCTTCCTCTGCGGTAATTACTTTTGTCTTAGCCATAGAAACCTCCTGTAAAATTTTTCTTTTATAAATAATGTACCACAATCGCGGGAATTACACAATTAAAATTTGCCTGCCTTCGTGAGCTTCTTCGGCAGCTTCGGCAGCTTGCCCTCCCAGGCAACGATCGCCTCCTCGTCGCAGGCAGCCACGCATTTGCCGCAGTTTTCACACATATCCTGGTCGATCATGTGAATGAACTTCGCCTTGCCGTTGATGGCGTCCTCCGGACACTCGTCCACACAGTCGCCGCAGCCGCTGCATTTGTCCGGCAGAATAATGTAAACCGCCTCGGCCTTGTAGCAGACTCCGGCAGGGCAGGATTTCTTTCGGATATGCGCCTCAAACTCCTCCGAAAACAGCTCCAGAGCAGAGACAAGCGCTTTTGGCATACTCCGTCCGAATGGGCAGTACGCGCCGATACCGATCAGCTCCGCCACGTCCTTAATCAGATCCACATCCCCCGGCTTTGCCTTTCCGGTCGTCATCTCCTCCGTTATCTGCCGAAACTGCGACGTTCCCTCTCTGCAAAGCACGCACTTGCCGCAGGAGTCCTCATAGTCCGCCTTCATCAGATTCCTGACGGTGTCCACCATGCAGACATCGCTGCTGTATACCGTGACGGAGCTGCTGTAATCGTCGTTTTTCACCTCGTAGCCGCCCAGCTCCGAAGGCTTCACAAAGATGCCCCTCTGTCCGCCCAGAAGCACGGCCTTCGCGCCGGAGGCGTCCACAACCTCGCTCATCTTCGTGCCGACTGCCACCTCGCGGATTTCCGTCGCACCGCCTTTATTTACCGCCACAAACTTTGTCTGAAAACCTGTCACCGTCATGTACGCCACCTCCGGCGTAATTACGGACACCGCTTTATCTTCAGATACAGCCACGAAATCATCCTGAATCATCGGCCGCGGCAGGTTTTTGGAGAGAACCTGCGCCACCGCGTAAGCGTTGCCAAGCGTCGGGCTCACCGCGCCGTGCCGTACCTCCCCGGTAAGTCCTTCCACCGTCTCCCCCTCCGGAAGCAGGTAGAGAATGTCCGCATCGGAATGAGCCGCCATCTTCTCGACTCCCGCCATCACATCCGCCAGCTTATTTCTCATGACATACATCGAAATCGGCGAAAAGCGGTCGTCGGCGTTGCAGCTGCATACTAATAAATTTTTCATCAGTTCGTCCCTCCTTCCTCTGACACATAATCGCTCCAGAACTTCTGCGGAGCAATCTGCAATCTAAGGTCACACTGCAGGCAGCGGTCCGCCTCACAGCCGGCCGCCTCGCAGGAGAAGCCATGGTCCATCGGTTCAAAGTTTGAAACGCGCTCCGCCGCTTTTGTAACCGCAGGCTCCACTCTGTCGGCCCGCTCTCTGTCGGTCGCTCTGCCGATGCACGGATTCGCCTGCTGCGCCGGCGAAAGCTCCTCGTCGATCTTACCGTCTCCGCCCAGATAACGGTCGATCGCAGACGCCGCCGTCCGCGCGGCTGCGATTGCCTCAATCACGGATCTTGTGCCGGTCACACAGTCTCCCGCCGCAAAAATGCCCTCCTCTTCGGTTGCCCAGGTTTTCTGATCCGCCGCAATCCGGCCTCTCTCCAGCGCAAGGCCGAAGTCCTCCGTCACATCCGGATGCTGGCCCACCGCAAAGATAATCGTGTCCGCCGGAAGAATCTCGTCGGAGTTCTCCTCCTTCTCGATCACTGCCCTTCCGTTCTCAAAATAGAAATTCTTAACGCCCGTGACTGAAAGTCCCGTCACTCTGCCGTCCTCACTCGTAATCTCGTTGAAGGTTCTGGAATTGTACACCTGAATTCCGTCCTCCTTCGCCCAGGCCACCTCCTCGTCGGAGGCCGTCATCTTATCCGCAGCCTCAAGGCAGGCCATGCGCACCTCCTTTGCGCCGAGGCGCACCGCGCTCTCCGCACAGTCGATGGCCACGTTTCCGCCGCCCAGCACAACAACCTTCTCGCCCACCGGCATCGGCTCGCCGAGATTTATGGCCCGCAGGAAATCAGCGTTTAAATACACATTCGGCAGATCGTTTCCGGCAAGCGGAAGCCGGTTGCCCGCATGAGTTCCGACGGCAGCGAATACCGCGTCAAAGCCCTGTCCTTTAAGCTCCGTCGCCGACTTCACGTCCTCGCCGCACTTAAGCTCAATGCCGATTCCCGTGATCTCTGCGATCTCCCGGTCCAGAACCTCCCTCGGAAGCCGGTAGGACGGAATTCCGTAGCGCATCTGCCCGCCCGCCTGCGGCAGCTTCTCAAAGATTGTCACCGCATGGCCGAGCTTTCTCAGATAGTACGCCGCGGTAAGTCCCGCAGGGCCGGAGCCGATTACCGCCACCTTCTTTCCGGTGTCCTCCTTCATAAACGACAGAGCCTTCCAGCTTCCGTCATCCTGGCTCGCAGCAAAACGCTTCAGGTTGCGGATGGACAGCGGTCCGTTTAAATGATTTCTCTTGCACTGCAGCTCACAGCTGTGTACGCATATGTAGCCGAGAACCTCCGGAAGCGGCGCCTTCTCCCGCACCGTCGCAGCCGCCGCCGGGAAATTCCCCTCCTTAATATAGCGGATGTATTTCGGCACATTGATGTTTGCCGGACAGCCTTCCACGCACGGAACCAGAGCCTTCTCTCTGGAAACGCCCTCCTTAAAGACGCCCACCTTGTCACGGATGGACCCGGTCGGGCACACCTCCACGCATGCGCCGCAGAAACGGCAGCCCGCCGCCTCAAGGCTGTCTCCGTTAATGACAACCTGCATTCTTCCGTCCACCTTTTTAAAGGTCAGCGCCCCTACGCCGCGCATCTCGTTACAGGCGCGCACACAGCGGCCGCAGAGAATACAGCGGTACATTTCATGAAGCATAATCGGGTTTGTCTCATCGGCCGGCACGCGGATCTTCTGCTCCCGCAGATCGCGGCCGGTGTCCCCCACGTACTGTGAGATAGAAGCCAGCTGGCACTTGCCGTACTTCGGGCAGCCCGTGCACTCGCTCGGATGTGTCTTAAACATAAAATCACAGGAGAGCTTGCGGATCCTGTCCGCCGTCTCATCCTTTGTGTTTATCACCATTCCCTCCTGCACCTTTGTGGAGCAGGAAGTAATCACAGAGTCCACACCCTCCTGCTTTACCACGCACAGACGGCAGCCGCCGTTCGGATACAGATTCTCGTGATGACACAGATGCGGAATGTAAATTCCGTTGTCAAGAGCCGCCTCAAGCACGGTTTTGGACTCATCTGCCACGATCTGGCGTCCGTCAATTATGAGTTTTACCTGAGCCATGTCAATCTCCTTTTCCTTTATTTTGTATCTCCTGTATTTCAATTTACACGTTATGGCTGCGCGACGATACATCAAAATTGTCCTGATCTGTGTAATTTTTTGTCGTCGGCGGATTTGGTCCCATAACGGCAGAAAGGCAACCCACCCCGCGGATGAGCTGCCCGCCCATACATTCCCGAAAAGCGCTCCCGCTTTCCGGAAACAATCTTTACTTTTTTGTGCGCGCCTTACTCCTCACAGTAAGCGGCAGCGCCCTCTCCAGCAAAACGTCCCGTGTTCAGGCAGTAGCCCATGGTATTTCCCGGAAGCAGGAACATGTAGCTGTCCCCGTAAATGGTGCAGGTGTCGGTACCGCAGGCGAACAGTCCCGGAACCTTCTCCCACTTGTCGTTGAGTACCTCCGCATTGTCGTTGATCTTGATGCCGCCCAGCGTGCCGTATCCTGACGGGCGGAACGCTCCCGCGTAGAACGGAGCCTTGCGGATCGGCTTCATAAAGCGGCGGTCCTTGAAGAACTGCTCGTCGTAGGAATCGCACATGTCATTGTACTCCTCAACGGTATCCACAAAGGTCTCCGGGTCGATGCCCAGCTTCTCAGCCAGCTCCTCCAGCGTGTCCGCCTTATATACGTCCGGATTGTTTGCAGCGATGGAATCATCCACGCACTGCTCGAAGTCGTCGATATTCTCCGGGTGATGAACGAAGTTCGTAACGTCCAGACCGCGCTTCTTGTATCCCTTCACAATGGAGGAATCCAGGATGGAGTATCCGATTCTGCCCGGCTGAATGGTGATGGCATTGCCGGTAAAGGTAGTGTTCTGCATCTCCTCCTCGTTGATAAAGCGGCGCCCCTGCTTATTCACCATAAGGTTCGGCTGCATAAACGTAGCCGGGATACAGTCCGGACCCATGTCGGAGTTCGGCAGTATGTAGATCATCTCAATGTTCATCTCGGTTGTGGCGCCGCCGGCTTCCATAACCATGCGGATACCGTCTCCCTTAAGGCCCGGAATCGCAAAGTTAAACATATCCTCGCCCCAGGTGTAGCCCATGCGCTCCTTGATCACCTGCGGGTTGTCTCCGGCTCCGCCTGTGCCGACGATCACGGCCCTGCAGGTCACCTCGATCTCCTCCCCCTCGGAGTCCTTCGCCTTAACGCCCGCCACCTTGCCGTCCTTCATAACAATGGACTCAACCGTCACGCCGTTGTGGTATTCCACGCCCAGCTCCTGGCCCTTCTCCATCATGGCTTTGTTCATGATAGCGCCGCCGTTTCTTCCGATGCCGCCGTTTACCGCAACGATATGCCAGGTTGCCTCGGACTTCGGGAAATACGGGTACGCCCCCGCAAACTCCACGCCCATGTCCTCGAGCCACTCGATGGTATCCTTGGAATTCTCGAAATATTTCTTGACGAGATTCGCGTCAACTCTCCAGTGGGTATAGTCCATAAACATCTTAAACGCCTTCTCCACGGAAATGTCAATCATCTGCGCCTGCTGCTGTCTTGTGCCGATACCGAGCGGTCCCATACCCATGTTTGCCGCGCCGCCCACAACGTCGGCCTTGTTCAGAACGATAACGCTCGCCCCCTCCTCCGCCGCCTGCACGGATGCCGCAAGTCCGGAAGGTCCTGCGCCGACAACAACTACATCTGTCTCAAATGTTTTCATGTTAAATTCCCTCCATATTATTTGGTTATTGTTACCGAATAAAGCACTTTTTCAGGCTGATTTTATTATACTTTGACCGCACTTTCCTGTCCAATAGATAAAAATGAAACAACTTATAACAAAAAGTTATTAAAAAATAAAAATGTGTGGTATAATAAGCACAAAGCAGTGCGCAAATACGCCGTCCGTCGGAGATTGACGACATGATATCATATGCGCAGCAGACAGCACAGGGGGAAATCTATGCAGAACAAAATCAGTTTCCAGCAAATCGACTACTTTCTGACAGTGGCGGAGGTTTTAAGCTTCACCGACGCCTCACGGCTTCTCTATATCTCCCAGCCCGCCTTAAGCAAGCAGATCGGCGCGCTGGAAAAGGAGCTGGGCTTCTCCCTGTTCGTCCGCGACCGCAGACATGTGGCGCTGACGCCGGCGGGAGCCTCTCTCTACCGGGACTGGAACGAGCTCAGCAAGCGCATGGAGGATTCGCTGTTTGCCGCCCGGGCCATCAGCAGCCAGACTTCCGGCATCCTCTCCGTCGGCTGCTCCGACACATTCGACTACAGCGACGTCCTGCCCTTTACGGTGCGCCGTTACATCAAAAACTACCCGCAGATCGACATCAACATCGAGAGCCATTCCTTCCGCACACTGCGGGACGGGCTGATGAGCGACAAATTCGACGTCATCATGACTCCCTACTTCGAGCTGGACGGGCTCTCGGACGTACAGTGGCTGCGGCTCAAGGACATTCCGTTAAGCATCATCATCCCGACCTCCAACCCCCTGTGCGAGCGGGAGCACATCCGTTTCCGGGACCTGAACGAAGAGACCTTCATACTGATCTCCCCGAATGATTCCCTGGGGGGCATCAACCACACCCAAGAGCTCTGCCGCCGCAGCGGCTTCCGCATGAAAAACGCCCGCCATGTGCCCAACGTCTCCTCACTGGAGCTTGCGGTCAAAAACGGACTGGGCATTGCCGTCTGCAACTCCAAGCTGTTCGAAAACGACAGCAGCTGCCGCATTTTTCCGCTGGATATGCAGCCGGACGACTCCTTTCTTGTGGCCGTCTGGAAAAAGCACACCGCAGGCATTCCGCTAAAGCTGTTCACCACGCTGCTGCAGGAACACTTTTCCCATCCGGTCCGGTAAAGCAATAACCGCCTGTTTTTTATTTACCGATTAAAATATCTGCTGATTAAAAGGAGGAAACGACATATGATAAAAGGGATTGGAACCGATCTGCTGGAAATCCGCAAGCTGCGCCCGATTCTCGACCAGGAGAACTATCTTGCGGACAGCTTTATCCGGCGCACCTACACGAAAAGTGAGATTGCGGAGGCCGAGAGCCGCGATGTGCCGCTGTACTGCTACGCCACCCGCTTTGCCGGCAAGGAGGCCGTATTCAAGGCGTTAAACGACAACGGGGAGGACTGCCGCCTGTCCGAGATCGAAATATTGAGCGAGAACAGCGGAAAGCCCTGCGTCGTGCTGCACGGAAGCGCCAGAACACTTGCGGAAAAAAAAGAGATCAGCCGCATACTGATCTCTCTCTCCTGCGAGGACGCCTACGCGCTGGCTTACGCCGTGGCGGAGTAAGCCGGCCTTTTCTTACTATAAATATCAGAACTCTTCCTCGCCCAGGGCCCGAAGAAGCATGTGCTCTGCGATCTCCCCGTTTTCCGTTGCGACGATAATGCCCGCGTAGCAGTCTGCGGCATACCAGCCCATCCCCTGCATCCAGGGGGAATCTGCCGGAATTTTTATCACGGCGGCAATATCCTCCCCCGTCTCCGAGTCTCTGCAATAGAGAATGTCGTCCGCGTGCTTTTCCAGCACCGCCGCGTCCAGATAATCTCTCAGATCCCCGAAGCACTCGCTGCTGACCAGAGCAGCGCAGTAGCTCTCGTCCACAAAGGCCACGTCCGCGGTGCGGCTCATAATCAGCGCCTGTATAATCTGTACACCGGCCGCCGCCATCTGCACGTCCGCATTTTCCCCGACAAATATATTGTCGTTGATCATAATGGTATTTTTAGCCGTGTCGATGCCCAGGGACTCAAGCAGGCCGTCCATGTACTCCTGCTCCCTGCTCTCCTCATTCATGGTGCTCAGGGAGTTGATTACCATAACGCCGGCCACCTCTTCCTTCGCCCGCACCTGCTGCACAGCAAAGCTCACCACGGCGATAACCGCCGCGATTATTCCCACGGTAATCAGCCCGTAATATTCTATATAATACGCTATCTTCTGTTTTGGAGTGAGCCCCCTCATCTGTTCAAACATGGTATTTCGCCTCTTTGTACCGTCTAATTCGCTTTTCCCACCGCTTTGTTCGGTGTTCCCTTCCCTTCCGGACCTGACAGCTCGACAATCGTCTCGTAGTAGTTCTCCTCCGGAATGTAAAAGTGGTATTCCTTCTCTCCGGTCAGATCCAGCTTAAGGCAGTCCTGATCCGTCTCGGAAATCTCCATATCCCACTGAACGCCGTCCTTTCGGAATGTGAAGGACACCGTGTCCATAACCGCCGGCTCCCCCATCACGAACTTGCGGCTGCAGCGCTCCAGCACATTCAAAAGCTTTTTATGATTCTCTCCGTCGAGCACTACCTTCGAATCCTGATATTCGGCAATACACATCCAGCTCGGGTCCAGAAACCGTATCTGATTCCGGTACTCCCGAATGGCACTCTGAAACAGTAACATCCAGCCGAAAAACGCGACCACAATAGCCACAGCAGCAGCCATCAGCACCACAATCAGATGGTCCTTACGCTTTCTTCTCCCTGTACTGTGTGTTATGTCCATGCTCTTCATATAAACTCCTCCTTTCACACAGATAATGGCAGCAATCTGTCATTACTTTGGATTATAACACATTTACAGGATGAAAACAATCCCCGCCTCGGATGGTATTCCCCTGAACAAAAACGCGTAGGAAAACAGATCCGTTCCCTGGATTTCACGCCGTCCCGGTATCCTCCTGAACAGCATGAAAAAAGGAACGACAATCTGCTGTTCCTTTTTTCATGCCATAACACGCCGAACTCCGTCTGTCCTGCGACCACTGCATATCTGTCACAGGCTTCCATGCTTCAAAACACTTTCATCAAAATACG
>CATJJD010000208.1 GCA_949740385.1 uncultured Lachnospiraceae bacterium | reverse complement strand
GCTGCCGTCTTATCGGTCTGGGGACTGATTTTAGTGCGGGTTCTGCATAATCGTCTGACCGTTTTTACGAATGATGTGTGCCGGATGATTGATGATATGATGGGGGAGCGGACGCCGTCCGGGATGATTTTTGACAGAGATACGCTGCCGGACCGGATCGGACACCGGCTTTCTCGGCTGTATCAGATGCTGCAGAGCAGCCGAAAGACGCTGGAGGAACAGCGGGCCGATTTGCAGTGTCTGATTTCGGATATTTCCCATCAGGTAAAAACGCCCGCCGCAAATCTGAAAATGGCGGCGACGACGCTTCTGGAGCAGGAGCTTTGCCGCAGCCGGCAGACGGACTATCTGCAGTCCATGTGCGCGCAGGTGGACAAGCTGGACTTTCTGATGCGGGCGCTGATTAAGTCCTCCCGCTTGGAGACCGGGGTTATTACGCTGAAGAAACGGCCTTATCCCATCTATGAGACGCTGGCAGACGCTCTGGGCGGCATATTTCGGAAAGCGGAGGAAAAGCGTCTCAGGGTTGCTGTGGACTGTCCAAAGGATCTGCAGGTTCCCTGCGACCCCGGCTGGACCGCGGAAGCGCTGTTTAATATTCTGGAAAATGCGGTGAAGTACACCCCGGCAGAGGGCTCGATTCGAGTGAGCGTTTCGCGGTGGGAGGCCTGCACGAAAATTGATATATCCGACACCGGAAGGGGGATTCCGGAAAGGGCGCAGGGGGCGATCTTTCAGCGGTTTTACAGGGAGCCGGAGGTGCACGAAACGGAAGGGCTCGGCATCGGCCTCTACCTTGCAAGGGAGATTATTTCCAGGCAGGGAGGGCATATTATGGTAAATTCTGAGGTGGGAAAAGGCGCGACGTTTGCGGTTTTCCTGCCGGATCATTAAGGCGGTCTGTCCGCCTTTTTTCTTTTGCGAAAAATTACTGCGGCGGCAACATTCTCGTGACCTTTCTGTTTTATTATGGAGGTGCGAAAAAGGAAAGGTTGGCTGCGGCGGCGGATTTGCCCGACCTGCCGACCGGGGATCAGGATGAGAGACGGAAAAATTGCAGAGTGAGAGGAGCAAAATTATGAGAAAAATCGGACTGCTTTTTGCGGCTGTTTCTGCGCTGCTTTTTGTATGCTGCGAGACAGGGGATGAGAGTGTGGCGCACCGGGAGGGCAATTTAATTATTACCAATTATTCCGATTCCGAAATTGCCGATCTGGCGGTGACTCACGACGGCAAAATTATCGGTGCTTCAAAGCCTGCCGTTAAAGATACGCAGCTTTGTTATTTCACGGTGGAGGCTGCCGGCAATTACGGCTATACAGTTTCTTTTAAGGATCAAAGCGGCGGGGAGCATTCGCGGGAGTTTACCGATGATTTTACCGGAGATGAGCCGGTTTTGCTTGCGGTGAACTGCTGTGACGGCGTATGGACGATAGACTATGACCGGTGAGGGGGCAAAGATATGTTTTATAATGACACGCGAAAACAGATGAAAGCGCTTGCGGAGAAAATTATGCGGGGAAATCGCCGCCGCAATGTTTTTGTCGTAATCGCCATTGCAATGACTTCTTTTCTTATTTCCAGCGTTATCTGCATCGGCGGCGGATACTGGAAGAGCGCGGAAAGACAGCGTAGGATGCAAAACGGCACCGCCGCGGATCTGATACTGACCAACCCCACCAGTGAGCAGGTACAGGCACTGGGACAGGACAAAAGTATCCGGTGGGCGGGCATCAGCAGACAGATCGGCTTTGTCGATACGGCGGCGTACCCGCGCATCAACAGCATTCTTCTTCGCTGGTGTGACAGGACAGAGTGGGAGCGGCACATCATTCCTGCAGTGGGAAATATAAGCGGGCACTACCCGGAATCCCGCGGTGAGATTATGCTGCCGAAGTGGGTGCTGGAGCGGATGGGAATAGATGAGCCGGTTATTGGTCATACGGTAACCCTTTCGTTTCGCTACGGCTATACGGATGTTAACTGGAGGCCGTTGTCGGATGCGAAGGATTTTTCCTTTACGCTTTGCGGCTGGTACGACGACTGCAGCGTCAATAAAATGTATGACAATGCGGTGGCATATATTTCGGAGGAATTCTGGAGAAATTCTGCCGCCGATGAGACAAATACCAAGAGCGCACTCTCGATTTCCGGGGGTGACCGCAGTAAAATTTTGTCGTATATTGAGCCGCTGAATGAATTGCAGGAATTCACGGAGCTGTCGAAGGGCGAAGGCGGCAAAAACAGCGTCGGTCCGGTGCTGGCTGCCCTGGGACTGATTGTCGTTATTATGGTCTGCGGCTATCTGCTGATCTACAATGTTTTTTATATTTCCGTCACGAAGGACATCCGCATGTACGGGCAGCTGAAAACACTGGGAACGACTGAACGGCAGCTGAAAAGGGTGATTGACCGTCAGGTTCTTGAGCTGAGTTTTTGGGGGATTTTTCTGGGGCTGTCACTGAGCCTTGCGACGGTTTTCAGGATCGTTCCCTTTGGGATACGGACCCTGGCGGGGGATATGATTATGAGCTCCGCAGTATCCTTCTCCTATTCGCCTCTGATCTTTGTGGGGGCAGGCCTGTTTTCGCTTTTTACGGCATGGATCGGCAGCCGGACGCCGGCAAAAATTGCGGGCAGAGTATCGCCGGTTGAAGCGCTGAACTTTTCCGGCGTGAAGGCTTCCGGGAAAAACAGCGGCCGGACATCCCGGGGCAGTAAGGTTTTCAAGATGGCGGCCGGCAATGTCTTTCGAAATAAAAAAGGGGCAGTTCTCGTGCTTACCTCGCTGTTTTTGGGAATCAGTCTGTTTGTCATTGTAAACGGCGTACTGGCGGGGCTGGATGCTTCTGTGCTGGCGGAGGAGTATATGGAGGACGATATTGTAATTGAACTGAGCCCCAATACCGATCCGGAGGGCCGGATTCTGACCGATTTAGAGAAGGCGCCGGACGTGCGGGAAATATCGGTTACAACAAAAAAGGAGCAGTGGTTTGCCGACCCGTCAGGCGTCCTTGAAAAATATATTGCCGATTTCTGCAGCGTCGGCACGGTTTCGGAGGATGCGGTGGAACAGTTTACGGACGGGAATAAATATCAGACGTATCTGATCGGTATCGGAGAGCAGGATTTTTACCGGGCGGCGGAAACGATAAACAGCGCTCTTGAATACGAGGATTTCCGTGAAGGAAAAGCTGCCTTTCTCGCTTCGGCGACGATTGTGCCCTACGCGAAAACTGCGGTCAGCGGAAAAATTCAGCTGCTCTTCGGGGAGCGGGCTCATGAGCTGGAAATTGCCCCGTATTTTTTGCCCGCTACCTTTCGGGCGGACGGCAGAACGCTCATTGCGCCGGTGATCTATGTCAGTCAGGAGTGGCTAAACGGGATTGGCCAGAGCGGACCGGTCAGCCGGATTGCTCTGCAGACCGGCAATTCCAGGAGGGCGCTGCAGGCGGTTTCTGACATGCTTGATAATTACGGCGGCGCCGCGGTCACTGCAAAGCTGGAAAAAGCAGATGAGCTGAGAGACAGCTTCGGCGGAGTTACGTTTCTGGGCAATGCCGTCAGCGTTATTTTGCTCTGTAACGGACTTATGAATTTTATCAATATGATGTATGTGAGTGTTAACAGCAGAAGAAGGGAGCTGGCGGTTCTTGAGAGCGTCGGCATGACAAAGAAACAGATCTGCAGAATGCTAAGGCTCGAGGGAAATACCTATGCATTTATCACGGCGCTTCTGATGGTTACCGTGGGAAGCGCCGCTTTGTACGGAAGCTTTCGCCTTGTAAAGCTGCAGGCAGCTTACGCGGTCTTTGTTTATCCGCTGGTTCCGGTCGTCCTGTCGCTGGCAGTTGTGACGGCGATCTGCAGCCTGGTTCCGGTTATTGTCTACCGGGCAAAGAACGGCCGCAGCATAGTGGAGCGGCTGCGGGGGGACGAATAGCGTCAGTCCGCCGGCAGGCGGGACAAAAAACCGGCCTGGTTTTTGGTATTTTCGGTCGGGAAATGAGAGCGGTTTCGTTATATAATCATTGAAAGAGAGGAGGCAGAGCGCATGAATGATTCGGACATCATTGGCAATTCCATCGACCGGATCGAAAGCCGGCTGACGGAAGCGTTTGATGTGGAGGAGCTGGCGCAGCAGGCATTTTTTCGAAAACCCACTACCAGCGGCTGTTTCGCGCCGTGGTGGGAGAGCCGGTGATGGCGTATGTTAAGAACCGCAGGCTTCAGCTGGCCTGCCGCGCTGTGGGGGCAGGAGACGCCGGCATTCTGGACATTGCGGTAAAGTATGGCTACGAGTCCCACGAGGGCTTTGCGCGGGCGTTTAAGGCGTATTTCGGCGTGACGCCGACCGGGTACCGCAAATGCATGATTTCAGAGGAAAGGGAGGTTGTCGGGATGTTAGCAGATGAAGTATTAAACCGGATCGGACAGAGGGCGGAGAAAACGTCCGCCATGCTGGGAATTTTTGTCGGGAAGGCAGAGAAGCTGGCGGATTTTGCCCTGGAGACGGCAGAGCAGGCGGGGGCAAAGGGCGCGACGACCGTTATGCTGGCGGATGAGCTGCGCAGTCTTGCCGGGCGTATGAGGAGGCTGGAAAATGAGCAGGTGAGGAATCTGGCCGTGGGCCGCGGGTCGGCGTTTGAAATGTTTGAAAAAGTATATGCCGTAATTCGCGGCGTTGACGACGGGGTTTTTCGGATGAATCTGCTGCGTTTTTTCTGCAGTGTTGAGACGGGGCGCATTGCTCCGCCGAAGGAAGCGTTTTCTGCGGTTGAGGCGGGCTATGTGAGGCTCTGCAGTCATTTTGCCGGCAATCGGGAGCATATGGCCGGGTTTTTGCGGGAGGCGGCAGAGCTGCTGCAGGAGGATGTGCGGCGGGAGGCGGCAAAATGTGCGGAGGCCTGTGCCGAAAAGGCGGATAACGCCGTTTTGGCAGGCCGCCCGGCGGCCGCGGCTGCATATGCCGCGGCGGAATCTCTGGACGGCAGGGGGCGGGTATTTTTTTCGATTGCGGAAGGGGTCGGCGCGGACATTGAGACATTAAAGGATGTGGCCGCCGATTTCAGAAATTTCCGCGACCTGCCAGACGCACTTTCCCGGCTGGAAAATGCGGCGTATCACATGGTGATTAACGGGTTCAACGCTTCCGTGGAATCCGCCAGAGAGGGCGGCGCTGCCCTGTGCCTTGAGGCTGCCGGTGTGAGAGCTCTCTTGCAAAAAAGCGGCTGGAGGATGTTATTTTTCAGAGCCGGATTTTGTCGTCGCAGTTTGCGCTGGAGGCGGAGCGCATCAACCGGGAAGCTTTTTGCGCGCTTGCCCGGAGTGTCACGGAGGCCGACGCGCAGCTGGCGAGGAACGGGGATACCGGGAAATTTTGTGAGGCGACGGCGCAGTTTCTTTCGGATTTAAACCGGGAAATTTCCGCGCTGGAAAACGGCGGAAGCTTTGCCTGTTTTGCGGCAGAGTATGAGCAGTTTCTGGAGCTTATTTCAGAGATTGATGTTGGCTTTTCTGGCCTGACTGCCATGGACAATCATTAACAGAAAAATCAGCAGAATCAGCAGAAAAATCAGCAGAAACACAAGAGGAATTGTTATCTGAAAGGCAGAAGCAGATACTTGCATGTATGGAATTAGAAGTATTGTATAAGACAGAAGAAATAGCTGAAAAAATAGGGTTAAAGGGACCAGGGACAAGGCAGCTGCTGAATGAACTGGTGGCACTGGGCAGACTGACCTGTACAGCAGCTACTAAAAACAGAAGGTATATAAGGATTGAATAAAGCTGGGGATTGAGTTAAGGCGGCGCACAAATGCGCCGCCCGTCCCCGTACACGAAACTGCGTAATGCCATTACAGCTTCCGCTATCCCTCGATACCGTAATAATGTATTTTCCATTCTCCCTGCTCTTCGGCAAGTATTAATGTCAGGTAAAGAAACATGTCTTCATAGTCACTGTCCCGGAATTCTATGGATACATGATATTTTCCGTTTTCAATCTTTTTATCGTCCGTGTCGGACAGTCCCTTTACTGTCAGATCGCTGATCGTTCCGGTACCTTCATAGGTTTCCACATCCCCCTGGTAAGTACTTGCCAGAAGCATCCGGACGGCATCCGCATCTTTGTCAAAATAGGCTTTCGCAAATGTCTCGGAAAGGGTTCTGAGTTTCTGGCAGGCATCCGCATCCAGATATTCGCCGGGATCTGCTTTATTCGATAACGCAAAGGTGCCCGCAATCACAGGAAATTCTCGCCCCCATCCGTCTTCAAATTCCACCGGATAAGAACAGAATATGGTCCATACGCTGTCTTCCGTCACCTTCTGTTCGGCGTGGTAAGATATATCGCCCTCCTGTTTCCACCATTTGCCGGCGTCCTCCTCGGTATAACCGTCATTTTCAAGCTTCTGATTTGCAGAATCCCCGGATTCTCCTTCCGAATGGGTGACCCAGAGTGTGACCTGTTCACTGACCGCTGTTTTCCACTGGTCAGGGGCAGAGAGGTACCAGCTCTCGTCATCGGGCAGATAGAGAGAGTAGCCATTGCCGGCCGCGAGGGAAGCCTGTTTTTCTTCCTGCTCTCCTTCCTTCGAGAAGGTGAGTGTAATTGTATTTTCCGGTGTGTGATTATCCGCGGAGGAATTGTCATCCGGCGTCGGGGCCGTCCGGGCAGCGTCTGTGCCGGACTGTCCGGACTCCTTTTCCGCATCGTTATTTGCTGCGTTCTCGTTTTCGAGCTTTTCTTTTTCCGGATTCTCTTTTGTGACAGTACAGCCCACCAGCATTCCCAGTGTGACTGAGAGGACAACTGCGGACAGGAATACCATACTTCCGTTTTTCTTTCGGTTTTTGGTCAATATATTTTTAAAACGTTTTTTCATAATCTTTGTTCCCCCATAAAATTGTGTTGATAAAATCGTTTTCCGGACACATTGCCTGTGAAGCATGGACAGGAGTGTTTCGGTGTACGCTTTCCGCATCGCAAAATCTGCGCCTTTCGTGACCCTCTCGTCACAGGACAGCTCCATATCAATGACGGCTTCCTTCTGCATAATCCAGATGAGCGGATTGAACCAGTGGAGCGCGTTCGCTGTCACGAAAAGCAGTTTAAGATACACATCGCCCCGCTTTAAATGAACCAGCTCATGTTTCAAAATAAAGTACAGATTTTCCGAATGATAATGCTCTTTTGGCAAAACTAAAACAGGTTTGAGAAAGCCAAAAATCATAGGGCTTTCCGCGTTGGCATATTCCATGACGTATACGGTGCGGCTGATGTGTAATTCGCGCTTGAGCCGGGAGATCTGGCTTAAAATGCGTGTTTCTTCGATCCGTTTCCCATGTTTTCGCACCTGCCGTTTATAGTGGGAGTAGCTGATCAGGTGTACCGATATAAAAATCAGGCTGCCGGTTATCCAGACAAGAGCCGCCAGATCGAGCAATGTTATATCTGCGGTATTTTTTTCCGGCGAGGCGTTGATTGGCGCAGTCATCTGCGCCGGAATCTCAACAACAATTCCTCGGTAGGGCACTGCAGGCTCAGCCGGATTGGCTGCATTATTTTCTTTCAGGGCGGAACCTGTTTCCGCTTTCTTTTGCGGCATCTTTTCCATAACGTACGGCCCGTCTGCTCCGCTAAAAGGGATCAGCAGCCGCAGCGCAAGAAAAATCCAGATCAGGTATTTCCATTTTGCGGCGTATCTTTTGTTTAAAAACGGTGTCAGAAAAAGCAATCCGATCACGAGCAGCCCCATCGCCGCGGAAATTCCCAAAACGGATAAAAATATATTTCCCATCATTCTTCCTCCAGCTTATCCAGAAAATTTCTGAGCTCCTGAATATCCGAGCGCCTGATTTCTTTGCTGCTGTACAGTGCGGTTATCATATTCTGTATCGAATTATTATACAGCTTTTCGAGAAAATGCTTACTCGCTCCGGTCTTGTAGTCATTTTCTGAAATGATTGAGGTATACAGATTTCTTCCGGTTGAACGGTCGCAGCTGATAAACCCTTTGTCAGTCAGCCTCGTCAGCGATGTCATTAACGTGGAGAGCTGCCAGCGCCTTTGCTCCTGCAATTCTTTTAAAATGTAATTGGAGGTTACCGGATTTTCACTGCCCCAGATCACCTGCATGATTTCCAGTTCGGCCTCCCCTAATTTTTTCTGTGTACTTCCCATATGTGAATACCTCCTTTTATACGTCTGTATAATGTATTATACGACCGTATAGTGAAGCTGTCAAGATTATTTTTATCAGTTGTGACCGTTCAACAGGAAGGAATCTGTATACTTCGATTATTTCAGAAAATG
>CATJJD010000207.1 GCA_949740385.1 uncultured Lachnospiraceae bacterium | reverse complement strand
GATATGTCTCCCACAACCGCGGTCTCATACTTTTCAATGTGTTTTCAATCAGAGGATGCGGGCGCCAGAGCAATGCAATCTCATTCCGGTACTCTTTAAATGTCTGGAATACAGATTTTATTTTCAGCAGCATTTGTTCACTTTCCCCCAGCAGTGCACCGACGCTCGTATTGTAAAATATGATCTTCTTCCAGCTCCCATCCGGCTTTTTTATAATTCTCAACCACTCATCCGGAATCTCCAGATCTTCTTTTTTCGTATTCAAAATCTTATCGATCTTCGGCGATCCCAGCCCCAGTATCTTCTTCTCCAGAAACGTCCTGTCTGTATGTTCCCCGGACATTCCACACCGTTTCGCTTCCTTGATAAACTCATTGATATAGATCTGCCGCATATTTTCCGACTGCACAATCACCTTATGCGCATAGATAACCCCCGGCACAAAACAGAAATGCTTCATCCCGTCAATCGCCGTCTGATCCTCCGGGTCAATCTCCCCCAGCACAAAATACGGAATATACACCAGTTTTTCCGTAAAACGCCGCAGATTCTCGGCATAATAATACGGCTCCACACTCGTCACATAATTGCAATTGTCATAAGGATTATGTATATAAATCGCATCCGGCCTGCGTTCCTCCATATCATACGCATCGTAATGCGTAACCGGCACATAATCCGGATACAGCTCTCCCTCATAGTGCATTTCCCGGAAGCTCCCGTCCGGGTTCCTGTCATAATATGGCATCGGTATCACATAAGCGTCCGTCTCCTCATCCGCATCCGCCGCTTTCCACACGCTCTCAAGCGAATCCCACATGCTCGCCTTATAGGGCAGAAACACCACCTCTTTTTTATCCTTCAGCTCATGGGTGATTGCATTCTGAATCTTTGTGAGCAGTCGGTCCGTATGCTTAAACAATTTCCGAAGCTGTACAGCATCGGAAATATTTTCGCTCATCTGATAGATTCCCTCGCAGTACTCCTCCAGCATGTTTACGATTGACGCACTTGCTTCCCCTCTAGTTTCCAGATGATTTCCCGCCAGGATTGCAAGCTCCTGGCAGCCGGCAAGGACTTCTAATGCTCCTTTCCGGTCCGTATCCGCCGCTTTTGCGATAGAACGGTTTGCTTCGGCCAGCGTCTCGATCGCCTTAAGGATATCTTTTTTCTTATAACGCTTCATTTTGTACAAACGCCGCCTTTCTGTCTGCGTATGATATAGTTTCATCATACGGATTAGCCGGGCTGATGCCTGCCGCATTTTTCAAATGCCGCTTCGCTCCGTGTAAGGCCACGGTCCTGGCATATCGGAGAGCCGCTGAAAGCTGTGCGGCCCGGGTAATGCCGTCGGGATTTTCCCGCCTTTTTGTCAAACATACACATGCCGCAATCCCGTTTTGACCGATCGGCCGGTACGGATAAAACCTTCCCCGATTCTCAGAGACGTTCATTCCCGGACGTGCATGACTTTACCATTTTCACTGTTATATTTGTTCTCAATATTTCTGGCCGCATTCACCGCCGCAGCCCCCGCATACCCGCACGCCCCGCAATAAAACAGCTCTTTCCTCCGCTCTCCCTGCGCCCCGCACGCGCTGCACACAAATCCGGTATCTCTGGAATTTATTTCCTCCAGCGCCACAGAATTTGTACTGCACTTTTCCGCAAGCCTTTTTCTCACATACCCCTGCAGGCTTCCGGTAAGCTTCCGGTTGGCCGGTCTGTTCTTTGAGAGACTTCTGCCTGCGGTAATCGGCTTCGTGACCACAATCCTTGCGGGTTTTTCCGCCGCGAGCATCCGGTTAATTTCGGTATTAATGTAAGTCTCAAGCCTTGCCCGCTCCCGCTGCTTCTGCCGGTCGTAGCTGGCGTGTCCCAGATTGTTCGCCTCAATGGCCGCAGCCTTTTTATGGTCTCCCGCCGCAAGACTTTCTCTGTATTTTTCGCGCATCCGGCTCCGGCCCCGGTTTTTCTCTGTCAGCCGCTCGGTCTTTGCGGCCGAGAGCGTTCCCAGATCCTCTCCGTAAACGGCGCCGGACGAGAGTGTGCACATGCAGTGAAAGCCGAGATGGACAAAAATCGTGTTGCAAAAATCACGGTGTCTTTTTACCCGCGTCTCCAGCGGAATCGCAATGTCCGCATAATTCTCCCTGACGAAAATGCGTATCTGCCGCCCGCTCGTCTTCTGATCTTTCAGCGGCAGCGCCACGCGCTTTCTTCTCGTCCTCGATACAAGAAAAAGCTGTCCTTCCCGGTAAGCGTATCCGGCCGGCGACACGGCGAAGTTGTCCGCCTGCCCCGCTGCCGGTTTCTTTCGGAAACGGCGGGTAAGCCTTCGGATCAGGTTGTCCAGCCGCTTCACGTCCAGCGCAAGTCCCTCGGCTTTTTCCGGCATTGGATGCTTCCGGCCAGTCAGCACCGCCGCGTAAAACGCGTCCAGCTTCAGGATTGTCCGCACATACATCCGATCGTTTGCGCTTAAGCCTTCATTCACCGCGACACATGCCCGAATCCGGTTTTTTACCATCCCCCACATGCCTCTGATGTCGGTCACGGCTTCTCTTACCGCAAGCTCGTAGTAGACGGACGGCAGGTTCAGCTGTTCCCGCAGTCCGCAGTGGCGCATATCGGTCTGTATATCAAACACGGATGCCAGATTTTCAAGACTTCTGATTCCGGAATAGCGCTCATAGACACAGACCTTCACCCTGGCGTAGTCCGCCGCAATGCCCGAAAGGAACGCCATCGTCTCCTCCGGAAGCGGCATTGTGCGCTGCCGGATTGTTTTTGTAATGCTGTAATCCTTCTCAGACATAGCTTTCCTGCCGTCAGACCATAAGACTATGCGTCTGCTTTTGCGGCCGCGGTTTTTTCACTTTTCTGCCGTCTGATCGCGATATCCCTCGGCGCATCCACCACAAGCTGAATGCGGTTATCCGATGAACGGGCAATCTTTAGCGTCACATTGTCGCCGATTTCCAGACTCTCGCCCGGCCGCATCAAAAGATTTAACATCGTCGCCTCCCTGACAGAGCCGATCTTAAAAAAAGTATACTTTTTTAGCTGGAAAATATTTCTGCATTTTTACTAAAGAATTGGTTGAAATATGTCGGCGTATTATGTATAATCGTATTTGAGCAGGTAAAAGTGACGAAGACAGTGGAACTTAAAAAAGTATACCATTTTAAAATCGCGCTCATATTGCTGTTTTCAGCCTCTGCGGGCGTAATTCCCGCAGCTTTTTTATGAGTCCGCCTTCATTTTTCTCGCACGGTAATAGAATGCACCGGTCTTTAATCCGCATAAGGCTGCCGCCTCTGCCGCGGAAATTTCCTTCGACATCCATTTATGATAGACCATATTAAAATTCGGCGTCTGTTTTTCGGGCCTTCCGAACTTCACGCCCCGCTTTCTGGCCGCTTCAATGCCTTCCAGCTGACGTTCCCGGATTGCTTTTCGCTCATTTTCGCTCACATAGGAGAGCAGCGCAAGCACCAGATCCGATATGAGGGTCCCCAGAAGATCCTTGCCGTTTCGCGTGTCCAGAATCGGCATGTCCAGGATAACAATATCCACCTTCTTCTCCCTGCACAGGTACCGCCACTGCTCCAGGAGCTCCTCATAATTTCTGCCGAGCCGATCAATACTTTTAATAAAAAGAACGTCTCCCTCCCGCAGCTTTTTCAGCAGCTTCTCATACATCGGACGATGAAAATCCCTGCCGGACTGCCGGTCAATATAAATATTTTTCGCTTCAATCCCCAGCTTCTCCATTGCCAAAAGCTGTCTGTCCTCCTTCTGATACGATGTGCTGACGCGCACATACGCGTATGATTTTCCCATAAAACCTCTCCTTTCCTGACAAAAAATACCCTGTTTCACATTTCACAGATTATCGAATTCTGTGAAAACATGAAACAGGGTATTGTCTTCCCTGATCTTACCGTTCTTCTTCCATCATAGCAAGGACCCCGCGGGCTCTTCTCCGAAACACCTCGTTGGGTGCTTCCGCCGCAATACCGGCGATCCGCACAATTTCCGCGGCATAGTCTTTCCTGCAGCAGTTTACCGCGTCGGTCAGCAGACGGTCGTCGGTTCCCGTCGCGTCCAGCGCGTGGTCAAAATCGTACAGCGGCGCCATGCCCGTATACGCCCCCGTGCGGCTGTCTCTGAGCCATCCGAAATTGCCCGCATGCCGGTCGCCGTTTCCGACAATCGCATCAATCAAAAGCATCTGCGCCCCCGAAAGACCGAACAGCTCCAGTACATCCCGCTCATCAAATTCCTCCGGATCGAGCCGCCCCGACATATCCGCCTGCTCCAGCATAAGCTCCGGCGACGTAATATTCGTGATGGCTATTCCTCCGGGTACATACACCGCTTTCTCCACCGCAATGCCGCAGGCCTTACAGAGCGCAATGCACGCAAGCTCAATGTCCACCGGGCCGTATTTGTAGAGCCTGCCGTCCCTTTTCCACTCCTTCGAGAGCGCACCGCCCACATACAGCGTCGGAGCCGCCTGCCCCGCAAAATCTTCCGAGCCGTCCCAG
Source organism: uncultured Lachnospiraceae bacterium (assembly GCA_949740385.1). GTDB lineage: Bacteria > Bacillota > Clostridia > Lachnospirales > Lachnospiraceae > Roseburia. The sequence continues at coordinate 2,547 of CATJJD010000207.1, read as the reverse complement.
AAGGGCGCAAAATACGGGCTGATCTGCGCAAACGACGTCTGCTCGCTCTCCTCCTTCACCCAATAACAGTCGCTGAAGCTTAAGGCGTGGGTCGCGCGGTTGATGCGCTCCCTCGCCCCCTGCCCGAAGGTAACTCCCCGCAGCTGCCTGGCAATGGTGTTCGTTCCCGACGCGTACCGGCGCTTCATCCACATGCGAAAAGCGGCGGAACAGGGATTTTTCTGCATCAGCCCGGGCAGCAGCGGCGCCTGCAGCACTGCCTGCTCCTCAATCTGATATACCGCAACATCTCTGCACATCAGTACCATAGTATTTCCTCTCCCGCCCTCACGCAAACCTCACCTGGCAAAATACTTCGCATACACCGCAAAAAACGAATCCGTCTCAATCTCCTCCGTGTCCTCCAGGCTGATCTCGTCCCACAGGCTGTCGTTCAGGTGATAAGCCGCCTTCTCCACAAATGCCTGGTACTCGTCGTCAAAAAGCGCAATCCGCCGTTTCTGCCGGATATTTTCCTTATTGTCCTCGGTGAGCTGCTCCTCCAGCTTGCTCAGGCACTTGATAAAATAGTAGCCGTCGTCCGTCTTAACCATCTCGGACACCTCGCCGTTTTCCAGATTAAAGGCGATGTTCTCCACCTCCTGGGGCAGATCGTCTCTCGCCACCACCGTCTCGATCTCGCTGGCGCTGTTGTAGGTGCTGGCCACCGCCGCAAAATCGTCGCCGTTTCCCAGCTTCTCCTTCACAGCGTCCGCCAGCTCCTTATCCGTCACATAGATCTGCTGGATGCGGATCACCCGGGCCTCATCATCGCTGACCTCCTCCTCGATCCCCTCCGTCAGGGAAATATAGAGCTTTTTCGCCAGCGCGTACTCCTCGTAGGCCTTCACCACGTCGCTCTCCCGAATATCCATAAATGCAATCTCGGCGTCGGTCAGCGAACCGTAGTACTCATCCGCCGCCTTTTTCGCCCGGGCAAGCTCATCCTCAGTCAGGCTCACCTGCATCTGCTCCGCCAGAAGATCCATACTGAGAACTCTCGACAGCTCCTGAATCGTAATATCCTTCACATACTGCTCCAGCGAATCGGCTCCGTAATCGTACTCCCAGAGATCAATACCGTAGGCACTGCCGTAGAGATTCCGGTAATTGCACAGATATAAAAGAGCCTGCCGCACATCACAGGTTCTCCCGTTGATCTGAAACACATATTTGCCGGTGCCGGTCGCTGCCTTCTCCCACACCACTTTTGTATTTCCGATTCTGCAGCCCGAAAGCAGCACAGAAAGGCCGAACGCAGCAATCATACAGATTCTCTTTCGTGCCATACCGCTACCCTTCCACAATCAGAAAACGCCCGTCCGGCAGAGAAAACACCTCGCTCGCGTCCAAAAGCTCTTCATCGTCCATCCCAAAGGCGTCCATTCCTGCCTCGTCAAAATATTCCCGCACTTCCTGCACATTTTTACACACTGCCGCCATACAGTCCTCCAGAAATTCCCTTGCCTCCTCCAGAGACTCCGCCACATTCTCCGGAAACAGCTGACTCTGATTCTCAAGAAATATGTTCAGCACTGTCTCATCGTAATCATTCATCCCACACACCTCCTGCACTCTTCCCGCGGTCCGCTATTTTTGCTGCTCCAGATCCACCCCAAGCTGCCGCAGCTTCTGATAGATTCCCGCAACCGGAAGCCCAACCACGTTATTGTAATCCCCCTCGATCCGCCGGATATGCCGGGCACACCTTCCCTGTATTCCGTATGCCCCGGCCTTGTCCATCGGCTCACCCGACGCCACATAGCCTGCGATCTCCTCCTCGCTCATGGGGTACATGCTCACATCCGTCTTCTCGTAAAAAGCGTGGGCGCCGGTCCGCCCGTTTCGGTCGATAAAGACAAGGGTCACCCCGGTGTACACACTGTGGGTCGTTCCGGCGAGCATCCGAAGCATCCGCACGGCGTCCGCCTCATCCTTCGGCTTTCCGAGAATCGCACCGTCATATGCGACAACCGTGTCCGCGCCGATCACCAGAATATCCTGCGGCGTCACAAGCTCGGGATTTCTCTCGCTGTAGGAGACAATCATGGACGCAACCTCCCTGGCCTTCTGCCCGGAGAGGGCCAGCACCGCCTCCTCGGGCAGACTTTCCGTGACAACCTCCTCCCCCTTCGGCGGGCACACCGAAAAGTCAATACCGATCTGCTCTAAAAGCATCCGCCGCCTCGGCGAAGCCGATGCCAGAATCACCTGTATCATATGTCACCCCGCGCCGTGTCCTGCGCGCCGCCCGCGCCAAGCCCCAGAACCTGCTCCACCGACAGCCCCGTGCAGCCCGCGATCTCCTCCGCCGACAGCTTTCCCCCCTGAAGCAGGATAACCGCCGTAGCCCTCGCCCGGTTCTGCTCTCCGATGGAGATCCCTCTTTTTTCCCCGATGGAGATCCCTCTTTTTTCCCCGATGGAAATCCCTCTTTTTTCTCCGATGGAGATCCCTCTTTTTTCTCCGATGGAGATCCCTCTTTTTTCTCCGATGGAGATTCCTTCT
>CATJJD010000206.1 GCA_949740385.1 uncultured Lachnospiraceae bacterium | reverse complement strand
GCTGATTATCGATGTGGGAAATTACATCTGGGATATACCAAAGGAGGGGCTGGACTACTGCGACGAGAACGATCTTCCCCTTCTTACAGTGCCCTGGGAGATTCATCTGTCCGATATGATCAAGGATTTCAGCATCCACATTTTCGTGCAGGGGAGCGTGGATGAAGAGGTGTCGGCTGCGCTGATTGCGGCCATTGAGACGCCGGGAAATCAGGAGGCGTACCGGAAGGAGCTGCTGCAGCATTTTGACGTGGACGGGACGTTTCAGGCGGTGCTTGTGGCAGGCAACGGGCTGGATGCGATGGACACGGTGGAGCGGAAAAAGCTGTCGTACCGGATTCAGGTGTATCTGGAGGACATCACCCACAACGGCAGTTTTTTCTATTACAATTCCTTTTTTGTGCTTGTGGCAAACGCCGTGTCGCAGGAGAAGCTTCTGGAGCTGGTAAAGGGAATGCTGATGCGGGCAAAAAAGCGCATGCCGGATGTGGCGATTTATGTGGGGATCGGAAGCTCTGTGACGGACGTTTCGAACCTGTCGGTCAGCTACCGGCGGGCAAAGGCGGCGGCGCAGATGGCGGCGGCGACGAAAACCGGGCTGCTGGAGTTTGAGAAGATGGGGCTGTACCGGCTTCTCTACAGCTGTGAGGACGCTGCGCTCCTTTGTCAGATGAAAAAGGAGGCGCTGTCCGGCCTTGAGGAGCACGACAGAAGGCGCGGGTCCAACTATGTGGAGACGCTGCGCTGCTACCTGGAGCTGGACGGGAGTATTCAGGCCATGGCAAAGGCGATGTTCACCCATAAAAACACGGTTATTTACCGGGTAAACAATATTAAGAGGCTGCTGAATTCGGAGCTTGCCACCCCCGAAGAGCGGCTGCCCTACCAGATCGCTTTCTATATCCGGGATATGGCAGGCGAAATGGAGAGGGATTAAAATGATACAGGAGGAGATCCATGTTTATCAGTGTGTTTGACGTGCTGGGGCCCAATATGATCGGGCCGTCCAGCTCCCACACGGCCGGAGCCTGCGCCATCGCGCACCTGGCCCAGAAGATAAAGAGCGGAAGGCTAAAGGAGGTGGAGTTTACGCTCTACGGGTCCTTTGCCAGAACTTACCGGGGGCACGGGACGGACCGGGCGCTGCTCGGGGGCATTATGGGGTTTGCCGCCGACGACGTGCGCATCCGGGATTCCTTTGAGATCGCGGGGGAGCGGGGCATTGCATACCGCTTTATCCCGGATGAGAAGGAGACGGATGTACACCCGAATACAGTGGACATTCGCATGGTCAGCGAGAGCGGAACAGAGACTGCTGTGCGGGGGGAGTCCCTTGGAGGCGGCAAGGTGCGGATCGTAAGGATCAACGGGGTTTCTGTGGATTTTTCCGGGGAGTACAATGCGGTTATTGTTATTCAGAGAGACCGGCCCGGCGTGGCGGCTCATATTACCAGGGTGTTGAGCGACAAAGGCGTCAATATTGCCTTTATGCGGCTTTTCCGGGAGTCGAAGGGGGAGACGGCGTACACCATTGTGGAGTCGGATGAGAGGATTCCGGAGGATATTGCAGGAAGGCTTCTGGAGAATTCGAATATTCGGGATGTGATGCCCGTGCAAAAGGAGGAGCGATGACGGATTTTAAGAGCGCAAAGGAGCTTTTGGTACTGTGCGGTAAGGAGCGGAAGATCTCGGAGGTGATGCGGCAGCGGGAATGCGATTTTTCGGAGGCGGCCCCGGAGGAGATCGACGGGCGGATGCGGCAGGTGCTTCGCATTATGAGGGAGTCCGCTGCGGCAGCGATTGATGCGCCGGTGAAGTCCATGGGCGGAATGATCGGCGGGGAGGCGAAGAAGCTGAATCGTTTCCAGAGCGGGGGAAGGAGCCTGTGCGGGCCGGTGATCGGCAGAGGGATTACGTTTGCCGCGGCGGTTCTCGAGGTGAACGCCTCCATGGGTGTGATTGTGGCGGCTCCGACGGCCGGCTCCGCGGGCATTGTGCCGGGGGTGCTTCTGGCGCTGCAGCAGGAATATGATTTTTCCGACGACCGGATGGTGGACGCGCTGTTTCACGCGGGGGCCGTGGGGTATCTTGCGATGCGAAACGCGACGGTGGCGGGCGCGGTGGGCGGCTGTCAGGCGGAGGTGGGCGTTGCGGCTGCCATGGCGGCCTCCTCTGCGGTGGAGCTGATGGGGGGAGCGCCGGCGCAGAGTCTCGACGCGGCGTCCACGGTGCTTATGAATATGCTGGGGCTTGTCTGCGATCCGGTGGGGGGACTGGTGGAGTACCCGTGCCAGAACCGGAATGTGGCGGGGGTTGCGGCGGCTTTCACCGCGGCGGAGCTGGCGCTGGCGGGGATTTCCCAGCTGATCCCCTTCGACGAGATGCTGGATACAATGTACCAGGTTGGAAAGCGGATTCCGTATGAGCTGCGGGAGACGGCGCTGGGCGGGTGCGCCGCGTCGCCTTCGGGGTGCCGGTTCTGCAGATGAGCCGTCTCCTTATCCTCAATGCAAATATTCAGTAGTTCCGCCCCATAGCTGTAACGCGGCAAAATAAAGTACCCATTTACCGCAGCTTTCCTGCAAATTAAATTCGCAGGCTAAAAATATCAGCTGCGTAACGAATGACAACTCTGCAAAAAGCGTTAAATGTGTATTCGATATGCTCCTTGTATGCTTCTGTGTAGGTCATGGAAGTTCCCCTTTCTCCCACATGGGTGGTGCATGGTTTACGGGTACATTTTAAGCATTTATTTGAAATACTTATCAAAAAACTTATACAAAACAACACATAATGCCATAGGCAAACCAAATAACACACCACCAATCAAAATTCCTATGATTAACTGATAT